>JBLFXD010000544.1:0-5309 GCA_047611045.1 Planctomycetaceae bacterium
AACCTTCGGCTATTTTTCAAAGATCATCAGGGCGAGCAACGAGCGGACTCGCTGGCGTTCGCGTCGACAGGCTACGGCTTGAACGTGTCGCCGGGTGAAGTCACGTGGCAGGCCAAAACCAACATTCAGGTTTTCGGCACGACGTACAACCAGATCTTCTGCACGATTCCCAACAGCCTCGAGATTACCAACGTCGAATCGACCGGTCTTGAATCCTGGGAACTGACCGACAATCCGGACTCGCCAAATTCAACACTCATCACGCTCAACTATCGACAGCCATTCGCCGGCGGTCGCGACATGATCTTTCGCGGAGTGATGGCCACCGAAACCGGAAAACCGTGGGCCGTTCCGAATCTGACACTTCGTAACGTCACGTCCCATGTTGGGCGAGTCATCATCCAGCACCCGGCCGGAGTACGGCTTCGCCTGGCGGATTCCGACGGAACTCGCGCTGCAATCGGCACCGCAGGTCAGCAAACGTTCGATGTGTGGCGGGAAGATTTTAATCTGGCTTTCGAAACGAAAACCCGCGAGCGGGAACTTCACGCCACGGTCACGTCACTGCTCGATCTGGCTCCGACTGGAGTCACATTCTCTGCGGCCACGCAGGTTGAAAGTCACTTTGCACCGCTGTTTGAAGTGACGTTTACACTGCCGGAAGAATGGCGAGTCGAGCTGATCGAAGTCGACGGTCGTTCTTTGCCGTGGCAGATAAGCCCAGGCGAAGACGGACGAAACAGCTACAGCATCGCGTTAACCAGTCCTTTGCCGCCGAGCAAGGAAGTCTCGTTTCGATTTATGTCGACTCAGGATGTTGAAGAATGGCCCGTTGAAGAAAACACAGCGGAGTTCATTCTTCCCACGATTCAGATCCCGGAAGCATCTTTGGTCGAAGGCACGTTCGTGGTACGCGGCGGCGACGATCTTGATCTGAAAACCGTCGACCTGTTCAACCTCGATCCCGCGCCGGCCACAGCCGCCAATGAACGATTGCGATTCTTCTTTCAGCAGCCCGATTACGAAGGCCTGCTGACAGTCTCCCGCAAACCTTCGCGAGTCTCTGCTCAATCGCTCACCTTCACGCGTCTCGATCGAGAAGTTTTGCAGTCACATCTTCAGGCGACGCTGGAGATTTCCGGTGGCGGACTGCGAACCTTGAACGTCGGCCTGTCAGAGTCGGCTGGTGAGAATTTGCAGTTCAGACTGTCCGGCGCGAACGCTCGGGTCGTCGAGCAACTTCCGGGCGACGTTGAAAACGGTTTAAGACAATGGACGTTGAATCTCGACCAGCGAGTTACTGGTCAAGTCGTTCTCTCCGTGGACGCGACGACGCCCCGGACCGAAACCAACGAGTACGACGCTCATCTGATCACGGTGCCCGATGCCGAACGAATGAGCGGGTATGTCGCTGTCGAGGGGGCGCCGGACCAACAGCTCGAAGTTCTGACAAGCAGCGCCGGCGGAGTCGCACTGCAAGCCATCGATCCGATTGACGTTCCCAGTCCGACGTTTTACGCACCACGCGAGCGGATCGTCGGAGCTTACCGTTTCAACGTTCCCGGCCACTCAGTTGCCGTCGCCGAAACTCGTTTTGACCGAGTCGCCGTGCCCACCGCCGTCTGCTACTGGAGCAAGCTGCGGTCGGTGATTGGCCAGACCGGCGAAATGCAGCACCGTGCGGAGTTCCAGTTTGTCGCCGTAGGTGCTCAAAGCCTGCGAGTACGACTCCCTAAGTCCGCCGGAAAGTCGCACGAATTGTCAGAACTCTGGGCAACGTCGATCGACGGAAAACCGATCGAGGTCCGCTCCAGCAACGATATCTACATCGTGCCGATTCCGACCGACGGCGAGCCGGACCAGCAGCACAAGCTCGTTCTGTTTTACAGGACCTTCGGACCCACGCTCGGCGTTGCCGGGAGAATTCAACAGTCACCACCGCAGGTTTCGGTCATCCACAGCGAAGGTGCAGAGCAGCGGCTGGAGACTCTGCAGCAAAACTGGACGCTCCACTACCCCAACGGAACGATGCTCACGTCCAGCACCGGCGACTTCGCCCCGACACGCTCGCTGGACTCCGTCAGCGTGCTGGGCAATCTGCGAGAACGATTCACACAAGACCGACAGTCGCTCGTCAGGCATGGCTCCATCGCAGCAGCGCTGCTCGTGATTGTGGGAGCAATTTCATTCTCGCTGCGCCGTCTGGGTGTCGGCATGCTCGGCTGTGCTGGCGCGTCGATCGCCGGATTCGTCATGCTGGTCTGGCTGTCGACGACCTTCGTCGCTGATTCACGAATGTCGAGTCTGGACTCACAATTTGCTCCCGAAGCAGGGTCGGTAACATCTTCAGAGGGATTCGGGTTCAACGACGACGCCGACGAAGGCGATTGCCAGATAATTGAGTACGTCGACGTCTGTGGAAAAAACGATCCGTCGACAGGCAGCGCCGAGACTCCCATGGAAGAATCTCGCGAAGGCGACAACGGGCGGATGCTGAATGCGATAAGAGCCGAGATATTGCCCGAACCGACTGAGGCGCCAGCGGGACCTGAGCAGCCCTCGGCGGTCGCGAATACCCCGCCCAGTTCGCGAGAACAGAAGGAACGTTCATTTTTTAATCAGCTCCAGGATGTTGAGCAAACCCCTGTCGCTCGGGTGGGGGATGAATATCTCCAGGCATTTGGTGAAGACTGGAGTGAGCTTTCACGTCGCAGACCAGGACGGCAAGACGTGGCAGCCAATGGTCAGCCTGAAGCCGCACCAAACCATTGGGCTCTTCAAAACGTGATTCCCGGCCAGCAAGGAATGCCGGCACCGCAGGCTGGCATTAACGACCAACGAAGACGATTTTCGACACGCGGTCGAAGCATGTCCGGGCTGCTTTCTTTGTCGATGGCCTTGCAGATTCCTGAGGGCAGCGAGTCAGTTGAATTTGAATATTCAGGAAACCGAACTGCCGAATCTGGCATCGAAATTAACGTTGCTTGGCAGGACCGTGATGCTCTCGATCTTGGTCGCATATTTTTGATGACGGCGGTGGCGTTGTTCTTCTGGCTGATGATCAGCCTTTCCGTGCGTGCTCGCGCGATCCTTGCCGTGCTTGGAATCTCGGTTCCGCTTGGTCTGATTTCGGTCGCCCCCGGCGGACTTCACTCGATTCTGGATGGCATCTTCCTGGGCTCCGTATTGGCCGTCGCGTTGTGGATTGTTCGAGCTACTTGCAACTGTCTGTCGTCGGGAGAATTGCTCAAAAGATTCTCGCCGGGCGTTGACGCGAAGAAAGCAACAACCGCCGCTTTGATCCTTGCGGCAGTCATGAACAGCTCGACGGTAGCCGAAGCGGCAGAACCGGCGCCGCCCGTTCCACCACCGGGCTCAGCGATCAACTCGGTCATCGTGCCTTACGAAGCCGGTTCTAATTCAAACTCTGCACAACGAGTGCTGCTCTCACGCGAGCAGTTCATTCAGCTCTGGAATCTTGCGAATCCGGATCAGAAGGTCGAAGGCCCTGCACCGGCACACGGCCTCGTCGACGCAGCGTTCTACGACTGCCAGCTCAACGTGACCGACGCACGGACTGCCTCGGTGCAGGTTTCGGCGACGCTGATCCTGCACAGCTTTAAGGATGGTCAGATCGCTCTGCCGGTTCCGTTCGGAACGGTTGCGTTGAGCGAGTCGCAGCTTGACGGCAAGCCGGCTTCGCTGGTCACTCGTGCCGACAAGTCCGGGCAACATGTTGACGTCATCGTGACCGGCAAGGGGCAACACACGCTTGATCTGAAGTTCGCCGTTCCGGCGCAGGTCGACGGCTCAGTCGGCCAATTCATATTGCCTCTGAAGTCCGTTCCGTCTGGACGAGTCGTCTTTCGCCTGCCCGCCGAAGGCCTCGACGTCCGAGTGAACGGTTCGACGAGCGCCTACCGTCGAGCAGCGACCGATGCCGGACCGACGATCGAAATTCCGGTTGGAAATGGCAGCCCGCTCACGATTGCCTGGCGACCTCCCGAACAACAGGGCATGGTCGCTGCGATCGTCCATGTCGACAGTTCAACGGCGGTATTGATCGACGATGTTGGAGTTTCTGAGTCGACTCGTGTTGGAATCAAAGTTCCGCAGGGTGCGGTTTCTGATCTCTCATTCGATCTGCCGGGGGAACTTCGAGTTCGCCAGATTGCCGGCCCTCACCTCGCCGGCTGGGAACTGAACGAGCAGGATGGCAACCGCCAGCTGAGAGTTTTCTTCAACCCGGCAATCACCAGCGAAACATCTCTCGACCTGAAGCTGTTTCTAGACCAGAAGCAGGGCGAAGCCGAACAGGCGATTGATATTCCAGTCATCGCCGCGCGCGACGTGACTCGCGACACGGGTCTGATTGCCGTCCTGGCTGCTGAGACGTTTCAGGTTCGCAGCGGGCAGATCGCCGGACTATCGCAAATCGACGCAAACCAGAAACTACCTTTGCCAGGTGTGGAGTCCTCGTCACCAGCCTCGGTACGACTGGCCTGGAGATTTGCCAGCCGTCCGTTCGGGCTGCAGGTGATCGCCGGACGTCGACAGCAGCAATCAGTCGCGACAATCCAGCACGCGATCCAGATTTCACGCCGCAAGATTCACATGGCCAGCCTGATGCGGGCGTCGCTGAAGGGGGTGCCTCGTCCAGGGTTGACCTTCGAACTTCCCGAAGAACTACTTGTCCTGAGTGCCGACGCAACGTCGATCTCGGACTGGTACGTGTCTGAATCTGACGGCACGAATCCCAGAACATTAACGATCGAATTCACCGAGCCGTTGCTCGGGAATGTCGAAGTCGTGCTCGAAGCACAAATTACGAAATTCCCCAACGATCTGGTCGTCGAAGTCGCTCCGCCATTTCCACTCGAAATCAACAAACCGACGTCGTACGCCGGTGTCTGGTTCGACGATGCGTATGCGGCCTCGCCAGGCGACACGTACGACTGGAATCCGATCGATCCTCAGCGAGTGCCCGCCGATCTGCACAAGCGGAACCCCAAACCTCTGCAGTACGCTTTTCGTTCCACGGCGGAACAGGCAGAAGTCATCGGCTTCGAAGTCGGTCGAGCGAAATCGCGACTCGTCGCCGACGCCGTCGTGATGACGTCGGTCTCCGACGCGGTCCTCGACTACTCGCTTGCCTTGAACTGGCAGATCAGCGATGCCGCCGTCGACCAGTTTACTTTCACAACGCCGCTGTGGCTGAAGGATCGGCTCAACTTCACCGGCGGCTCCATCCGCGAAGTCACCAGCGAAGTCGACGGCGAATCCGTCCGCTGGACATTGCACCTGCAGGA
>JBLFXD010000545.1:0-5306 GCA_047611045.1 Planctomycetaceae bacterium
CACCAACCTGAAAACCACCCTCGCCGCCAAACGCAACGCCGCCAAACGCAACGCCGCCAAACGCAACGCCGCCAAACGCAACGCCGCCAAACGCAACGCCGCCAAACGCAACGCCGCCTACACCGAATTCGCGAAAGCAGCCTGATTTACAATCTATTTCCTACCCCGAAATTCATTTCATCAGGCCACGGCAACCGCGTAGGCCCAGCCCTGGGTTGCTGCCAGCATCTCAATGACATGCACTTTGTCCGCATCCGATCTGGACCTGGCCGGCAATGCAAGTGGCGGCAGCACGAGAGCTTCCAGCCAGGCGATGCTCGGTGACGAGACCGAGAACCGGGTATCGTGGATTCAGCGGCCGATCGTTGGCTGCTCGTGGTAGATCGCACGATCATCGGAGCGGAAGCCACCGTGACTTTCTTCGCGGGAGTCTTTTGAATCCGTCAACGGACAGCGGATCGTCAGTTGTAGCTACCTGTGAAAGTTAGAATCTTGCGTGGGGCTGTGGCCGTGGACTTTTTTGTATTGGTTGGAGAATTGGTACACGGTCTCGAACTGCAGCAGGTCGGCGACTTCGCCGACGCGCAGTCCTTCGCTTTGCAGGATCCGGCGAGCGTAATTCATCCGATCTTGAAGCAGGTATTCCTTAGGCCAACAGACATCGCGTTGCGAAAGATTCGGCGAAATTGCGGCTCGGAAAGATCGGCTTCACGGGCAAGCTGGGCCACTCGAAGAGGACGGTTGAGATGAACGTCAATGTAATCCAGCACGCGTCGAGTTCCGGCACTGATCTGGGATGAGCGGGATGCAACTGCGTCAGCTCGATCGCGGCAGAAATGAGGACGTCTGCACCGGCTCCTTTGTTGAACACGATCGAACGGAGCAGGCAGACGAGCGTCTGGAAATGCGGTGAGGTTTCAGGATAGCTCACATACGGTTTCTCAGTTAGCTTTGATCGGGATTCGAATTCGACGTAGGTGTAGGAAACCGGTTCCGTGCTGCCGTAGTGAATTTCGCGTGGGCCGGGCGCAAGCATCAGCAGGGTGTGGCCATCAATCGGAAGCGTCTCGCTGGCAAACAGGAACTCGCCGCAGCCTTCTTCGACGTAGAGAAAACGGTGATTCTCAATCTGACGCGGGCGAAAATGGAGCGACTGATGGAAACGGACGTGGGCGCTTCCCACATAGACGACAGATCCTGGGCTGATCGGTTTTGTTAACGTCATGAGCGATTCCAGCATTGAGGGCCAGTAGTTCGCCGTCTACAAAGATGCAATGAACGTTACTGCCCGGCCACTCGACATTGCCATCATCATTCTCTACCTGTTGGGAACGGCTGGAGTGGGAGTGTGGTTTGCCAGACGCAACAAGACCACTGAAGAGTACTTCCTGGGAGGCAGATCGTTTCCGGGTTGGGTGATCGGATTGTCCATGCTAGGGACGTCGATCAGCTCCGTCACGTTTCTCGCGTTTCCCGCTGCTGCCTACACCCTGGACTGGCGGCAACTGGTTTCGAACCTCACACTTCCTCTCGTCGCCGTGCTGGCGATCATCGTGTTCATCCCGTTCTTCCGACGGGGTAAAACAACGTCGGCGTTCGAGTATCTTGGCGATCAGTTCGGCCCCGGAGTGCGGCTCTACAGGGCGTTGAGCTTCATCCTGCTGCAGCTGATTCGACTGGCGAAGGTACTGTTTCTTGTCTCGATCCCCATCACGCTGCTGACCGGTCTGGATATTTGGCTGGTGATCGTTTTTGTCGGGTTCTTCATCTCGCTCTACACGATTGCCGGCGGGATTGAAGCGGTCATCTGGACGGACGTTGTTCAGACGTTTGTGTTATGGGGCGGCGGGATCATCTGCTTCGCGACGGTGGCCTGGCAACTGCCCGGTGGCGTCGGACAAATCTTCGAAGTGGGCGCGCAGCACGAGAAGTTCGACGTCGGTTCGATGGGGTTCAACTTGAACGAACGCACGTTCTGGACGGTGGCCCTGCTGGGAATCGTGAGCTGGCTGACGATGTACTCCAGCGATCAGAACGTGGTGCAGCGATACCTCGCGGCGAAAAGTCTGAAGGAAGCGCGAAAGGCGACGACGATCTACTCCATCATTGCCGTGCCGACCTGGGCGTTTTTCTTTTTACTGGGAACCGCCGTGTTTGTCTTCTACACGGTGAACCCGGACGAAAACGTGGCCGGGTTAGAGGCGGACGCAATCTTTCCTTACTTCATCCTGACGCAGGTTCCCGCTGGCATCACGGGCCTGGTCATCGCCGGCGTACTGGCCGCGGCCATGTCGAGTCTGGATTCTTCGATCAACGCCATTTCCACCATCGTGACAGTGGATTTGATGAAGCCGTATCTGGCAAAGGGGCGGGACGACCGATTCTATCTGCGCGGAGCCAGACTGGTGGCTGTTGTGGCTTCTGTTCTTATGATTCTCGGAGCCATCGTGTTCAGCTCCATCGAAAAAGAAAGCATGAACGATGTGAGTTGGATCGTGGCGTCGGTTTTCGGCGGCTGCCTGCTCGGGTTGTTCATGGCAGGCTTCTTCACAACACGAATCGACAACCGCTCGGCGGCGATCGGGCTGGCGGTCGCGATTTGCCTGAACGTTTACCTCGGCGTCAGCGCAGCCGGTTGGTTACCGACAACGGTGACGGTTCCGATTCATTCTTACTGGACCGGAATCCTGGTGAATCTTGCGTTCCTGATTCTCGCTGCGCGGTCGCCGTATTCCGAGGTCGAAACCAGAAGGACTTGAGCGGCCTGACTGTTTGGACGCTGGACAGGGAGACGACATGAGCCACGCTGAGGTTCAATTCGACGTCGTTGTGGTCGGTGGCACGCCGGGCGGTATCGCTGCGGCGTTGTCCGCGGGGCGAGCCGGCCGGAAGGTGCTGTTGATCGAAGCCCACAGACGCATCGGAGGCATGTCCGCGAGCGGGCTCGGCAAAAGCGATGTGGAGAATCGGCATTTGGTGGGTGGCTTGTTTCGGGATTTCACCGACCGTGTGAGGCGGCACTATCTCGATCGTTATGGCGAAGATTCACGCGACTTCGAGCTATGCCACGACGGCTACTATTTCGAACCTTCGGTGACTGAAGCTGTCTTTGGCGAGATGTTGGATGAATGCTCGAACGTTACTGTCCTGACTCAGCATCGTCTGGTTCAAGCGGAGGTGTCCCGAAACACTTTGAAGCGAATCGAGATCGCTGAAAAACAAGTGAGCGGCAAGGCGCTAGCCGCCGGTTTTCCAGGAACCGACGCACCGGAGGCTAGCGCCTTGCCGCTCACAAGCATTTGGTGTTCGGCCGGAGTCTTCATCGACGCGACGTATGAAGGCGATTTACTGGCAGCGGCCGGTGCAGAATTCCGACTGGGACGCGAGGCTCGCGAGGAGTTCAACGAACCACACGCGGGAGTGATCTACTTCGATTACCAGAACGGCGAATTCCTGCCAGGATCGACGGGCGAACGAGACCGTCGTTTGCCGGCTTACACTTATCGGCTCTGTCTTACTACCGATCCAGCGAATGCTCATGTCCTGACCGAGCCACCACTGGACTACAATCGCGAGACCTACACTGGCTACTTCGACGATCTCGCCGCCGGACGTCTCAGCGGACCGAAACATCTCAAACCAGGGCGTGGCTACAATGTTGCGCACTTCGACACGATGTTTCGCGCGTTATCAGTCACGGAAATTCCAAACCAGAAGACTGACGTGAATATCAATCCGCGTCCGCTCGGTTTCCCTTTTTCGGAAGAGAACGGCGGCTACGTCGCAGGCGACGACGTCACGCGGCAACAGATTTGCCAGCGACATCGAAACCTTACGCTCGGGCTTCTCTGGTTTCTCCAGAACGATGCCGAGATTCTTGAACCGCACCGCGCGATCGCACGGCAGTATCATTTGCCACTCGACGAGTTCACCGACAACGGACACTTCCCGTTCCAACTCTATGTCCGAGAGGGTCGCCGCCTTGTCGGCGAATACACACTGACCGAACACGACATCACCGGCGACGGAACGAAGCATTCACCGCGTCTCCACGAGGACGTAGTCGCCATCGGAGAGTTTCCCATCGACAGCTTTCCCTGCCGAAAACGTCAACCCGGCGACACGGTAGTTCTGGAAGGCTATCTTGGGATGCTCGATTCCATCACGCGGCCTTACGGGATTCCCTACCGAATCATGATTCCTAAGTCGATCGAGGGATTGATCGTCCCGGTGGCAGCCTCAACCACGCATGTTGCGTTCTCGTCAATCCGCATGGAACCCACCTGGATGGCCCTCGGGCAAGCGGCGGGGACCGCAGCGCATTTGGCGCTGCAACTCGACGCCGAGCCGCGTGCAGTTCCCCTGCGGCAATTACAATCTTTGCTGAAAGATCAAGGGCAGGTGCTGGAGCATGCGGTCTGCCGCTCCACGATTGAACCATCTGTCACAGAGGACTCATTATGAATAAAGCCAGTCGCAACGTGACCGCGTTCATGCCGGGGCTCGCCGTCGTCTGGATGGCTTGTTTCGCGGTGGTGTCCATCGCTTCTGACGCGCCGCCGGAATATCCCCACCCCGTGACTAATCCACGGGCGAGCCTGATGCTCACCGGCGACTGGGCGCCGGCGGATCATCACAAGATTGACTTTGACAAACTCCCGCGACTCCCGGTGCAGCACATAGTGGTGAGCGACGTTCACGCCCGTAAAGGCGTGAATCAACACAACTATCTGATCCACCACGACGGACTCTTCTGGGCCATGTGGAGCGATGGTCCCGAGATCGAAGACCGCGTCGGGCAGGTCGTGAAATACTCCACCAGTCCTGACGGGGTGAAGTGGGATGCGCCGCGACTCATGACTCCGTACCCACCTCGATCGGGGCCGGACTCGCCGCACTACAACACGCGCAACAAAGAAGGATTTCGCTACATCTCGCGCGGGTTCTGGCTGCGCGACGGTCAGTTGCTCGCTCTCGCTTCCCTGGACGAAGCAGCCGGTTTTTTCGGGCCGAGTCTCGCGCTGCACGCCTTTCAATGGAATCCAGCGACGAAGCTCTGGGACGCGGCCGGTGTCGTTCAGGATGATGCCATCAACAATTTCCCGCCTAAGAAACTGCCCACTGGCGAGTGGGCCATGTCGCGGCGGAAGCATGACTATCGGCAGTCGGGCGTCGAGTTTCTCATCGGGGGAAAGGCAGGCCTGAATGAGTGGAAGTCTTTTCCCGTAGTGGCAGACAAAGACAGTACCTTGAAGGCCGAAGAGCCGCTCTGGTGGACGCTTCCCGATGGAAACCTGGTATCGCTC
>JBLFXD010000546.1:0-5294 GCA_047611045.1 Planctomycetaceae bacterium
GGTGATGCCGCGCGCCAGTTGCAGCTCGATGATTTCGCGAGTCTTGTGAGTCTTGCAGTGCGGACGCAGCCGCGACGCATCGCCGGCGATTTCCACCATGTGGTCCAGGTTCTGCTCGACCATGTCTCGAAACACAACCAAAGCCGGCGTCAGAATCTGACTGGTATCAGCAATGCGGTAGCAATCGTCCATGAGAAACTCCAGTTGATTTCGTCGGTTGTCTGAGGCGACAGATGGTCTGTCGGGCGAAGGTCGGACTGCAGCCGGAGTCTCCGCGTGACTCGGCAATTTTGCAACACAATCGCCGCCGTGTTGCTGGTTCGTCTGCACCGTTCCGCCGGACGAGTACGGACGAGTGTAGAAAAGGACAACCGTGCTCACTACGATTGTCGACTTCTTTCCGAGCGGGTCGATTGGTTGCGACCAGCGGGTCATCTGCCCTTAGTTGCTGTCCGAATATGAATATTCAACTTCGCAGAACGATTGCCTTTGCCAGCGTCGTCTTTGGTGCTCTGTTGATGTGTGCGAGTTCTGCCTTTGCACAGGATCCGACAGCCCTGCCACCGAACGATGCCGGAAGCGCGCCCGTCGATCAGACTTCGGCAGGCGCTGCGCCGGCAGCGAACGCCCCAGCAGCGAACGCCCCAGCAGCCGGCGGAGTACCAGCAGCCGGTGGAACATCTGCGGCCGGTACTCCACCAGCCGCCTCTGGAGCTGTCCAGGCGTCGGTTCCCGGAGCGGCCTGGCCGCCGACTCCGGTTCCCTTCTTCCGAGGGAACGCCATTCCCAACAGTGCGTCGGCCACCGTGCCACTCGCAGGCGGCTATCTCAGCCTGTTCCGACTGGTCTTCTACGTCGGGCTGTTGTCGTTCTGGGGCTGGTCATCTTCGTGGGTCAATGAAGACAGCACGTCCTTGAAAGTTCGCAGTGACTTCTGGAATTCGACAATGTTCGCTGCCGGAGCCACCGGACTTCTGCTTGGAGTCACCTCGCCGTCGTTCTTTCTGGCGTTTGTGCTGATCGGAGCTTCGACCGGAACGCCGCTCGGGTTTTACGTTAAAGAGCGAAATTCGAAAGTCCCGGACAAAGCCAAGGTCCTGACTCCCGAACACATCCGCCGAGTCGGCATTCGGTTGCTGGCGAAATTCGGAATCAACATCGGCGGTGAGGGCGAGGTTGGATCCGGAAATGGTCCCGACATCGTATTTGTCGGTCGGACCGAAACGGGTCGAATCGATACTTCACGAACGAAGCAGGTCGAGAATTCTCGTGGATTCATGGCCGCCAAAGAGCTGGTCTATGACGCGTTGATTCGTCGCGCGACAGACATCCATCTTGAGCCGCGTGAAGACACGATGAATATCCGCATGAGAGTCGACGGTGTGATGTACCCTGTCGAGCCGTTTGACCGCGCACTCGGCGATGCCGTGCTGAACATCTTCAAAGTGCTCGGCGCGATGGACATCACTGAAAAACGTCGTTCGCTGGACGGTAGCTTTCGAGCACTCACTGAAGGTCGCGAGATCGACTTTCGTGTCGCGACGCAGGGAATTCGTGGCGGCGAGAAAATGAGTCTGCGTATTCTGGACCAGTCTGCAGCGACGGGAACGTTGAAGGATCTCGGTTTCCGAAAGGCTCTGGAAGAACAGCTGAATCGAATCGTCCACCAACCTCACGGCCTGCTCGTTGTCTGCGGCCCGACTGGTGCCGGTAAGTCGACAACTTTGTACGCAGCTCTTAAAGGTATCGACGCCTACCAGCACAACATCATCACGATCGAAGACCCGGTCGAGTACCAGATGGAAAACATCACTCAGATCGAGGTCAACACGAAGTCCGGTCAGACGTTCGGCAGCTCGCTGCGAAGTATCCTGCGTCAGGATCCGGACGTGATCATGGTCGGGGAAATTCGAGACGACGAAACCGCACAGATCGCGTGCCAGGCAGCCAACACCGGCCATAACGTTTTCTCGACAGTCCACGCCAACGATTCGATCACCGCCCTCTTCCGACTGCTCGATTTGGGGATCGAACCGTTTCTGTTTGCAAGTTCGATCTCGGGAATCCTTGCTCAGCGTCTGGCGCGTCGACTTTGTCCCAAATGCAAAGAGGCCTACAAGCCAAAAGCAGAATTTCTCAAGCAGGCCAATCTGCCTGTCGACCGAATCGAAAAATTCTACCGACCACCAAAAGATCCGGAAGAAGAATGCACGGCGTGCGGCGGTCTCGGATACCGCGGTCGAGTTGGCGTCTTCGAATTTCTGGAGATCAACGACCGTCTGCGGGACATGATTCGCGAGAAGGCACCGTTGTCACAATTGAAATCTGAGGCTCGCAAGAACGGCATGCTCTACATGCAGGAAGAAGGGCTTCGGCTAGTGGTCAAAGGCGTAACATCTATCGAGGAGTTGATGCGCGTTGTGAAGTAGCAACGTGGCGAACCAATACATCGGCCGTTGTTGCAATGGCCTGTCACGAGCTGGCGGTCTGACCGAAAGTCGCACATGGGACTTTTCGACTTCTTTTCGAGAGGGGCAAGTGGCAAGAGCCCATCCGGAACTGATCCGAGATGCGATCACTACTCGTTTGCCCATGTTGTGCTTCGAAAAGCGGCCTTTGAAAATCCGACAAAGTGCGTCACCTCACTGGCCTCGCCGGACGGCAAGGCATATCTGTCAGAACTTTGGAACGAAGTCGTTGAAACCTGTAAACAGCACAACCAGCCGATCGAGTTAACGCTGGACGACATCCTGATTCACAAACTTAGAGTTGGTCCATTTCCCTGCACAATTCTGGAGATGCCAGCACCTCACTTTGCGACGGAAGCATTTTTTGTCGGGTTGATCCTGACTGTCGACATCACGGACCAGTCACAAAACATGTCCGACGGTTCTGTCCGTTTCTTCACTCTGGAGAACGGAGAGCCCACCGAAGAAGAAGTTCAAACAGTCATCGGTGAATGGTCAGCAGACGGCAGACACACCACCCTTGGCCCCGGACCCTATCCGGATCTCAGTGACTTTGTGGCAAGGATCACTGATGTTGTCACACAGCCGAGTTTGCCAGACTGATTGACATTTTCGATCGCTCAGAAACCAAGAGATTCAACACGGAAAATAAGCTTCGGAGCTGCTTGATGTTTGATGTAATGCTGCTGGTGGTTTGGGGAATTGTTACCTGGTGCGTCGCCGGTGAAGGCGGGTTTGGCGCAGCGGTCAGCTGTCTGGTAATTATCGTCTCGGGCCTGTTGGCGATGAACTTTTTTGAGCCGTTTACGGCGTTCGCCCAAAGTAACCTGATGAGTAGCGGATCGTGGCCGTACCGATGGGACGTCATCATGCTCGTTGGTTTGTTCGGAGGGCTCGTCTTCGGCCTGAAGCTACTGATGGAAAAACTGTCGCCGCGCTACATCGAGTTGAGCGGGTTGGCCCACGATATCGGCCGGTGGAGCTTCGGACTGATCGGCGGCTACGTGACGATGGCATTCCTGTTGACTGCACTGCACACCGCTCCGCTACCGCGAAACTTCATGGAGTTTCGGCCTGAGCGAGCCAACCTGTTCGGCGTTCTGGCTCCGGATCGTCAGTGGCTCGGCTTCACGCAGTACGCGAGCGAAAATATGTTTGCTTCGGGAAGGATCTTCGACGGCCCGGTTTCTGATTTCATCGACGATCAGGCAGACACAAACCGGAACACCGTCTGGCCTTCTTTTCCGATCCGATACGCGACCCGCCGCGAGCAGTTTGCAGCTGGCGGCCTGATCGCCGTGCCAACTGCTGCCCCGTCTGCCGCACCCGCATCTCGACAGGGTTCAGGTTCAGGCGCCGCCGGCTTTTGACGAAAACGAATTGCTTCGCAGACACCCGCGCACTCTGAAGTTCGTAAGCAAAGCTCAAACTCCCACCAGCCGTCACGGAATGATTGCCATGTTTGATTTGGAGAAGATTCAGTCCGCTCTTGCCGAGCTGAATGTTGACGCCTGGCTGCTTTGCGATTTTCGGGGGAGCAATGTCCTCGCTCGGCGAGTGCTGCAACTGCCCGACGACCAGATGGGTTCGCGCCGCTGCTTCTACTGCATCCCGCGCGAAGGCACTCCACACAAACTTGTCCACCGCATCGAGTCGGACGTGTTCGATCACCTGCCTGGCGAAAAAACGATCTATCTCAAGTGGCAGGAGCTGGAAGCGGGGATCGAAGCACTGGCAAATGGTCACTCGCGAATCGCGATGGAGTACTCGCCGAGGAACGCCAACCCGTACATTTCGAAAGTCGACGCCGGCACCATCGAACTGGTCCGCAGTTTTGGACCGGAAATCGTTCCGTCAGGCGATCTGATTCAGTCGTTCGAGGCGACGTGGGACGACGAGCAATGGCAGATGCACCTCGAAGCGGCCACTCACACA
This sequence comes from Planctomycetaceae bacterium, assembly GCA_047611045.1. Lineage (GTDB taxonomy): Bacteria > Planctomycetota > Planctomycetia > Planctomycetales > Planctomycetaceae > JABMPE01. Next base: position 4,404 of record JBLFXD010000546.1, read on the forward strand.
AACGCCGCCTTTGGAGCCGCCTGGAAGTTCATCGCCGACCAGATTCGCAGCAACGGATCGGTCGAAGAGATGGCCGTCTCAGACGTCATCATGGACCACTTTGCTAAGAACAAGATGACGACCTATCACCCGCCGATCGTCGGAGTGGGACCTCACAGCGGAAATCCTCATTACGAAACCGGCACGGGCGAGAACACAACAATCCGTGACGGTGACTTTGTCCTGGTCGACCTGTGGGCGAAGATGGATCGACCTCGAGCGGTCTACAGCGACCTGACTCGGACTGGCTTCGTCGGCACCGAAGTCCCTGAAAAGTACACCGAGATCTTCAATATCGTGGCGGCATCGCGCGACGCTGCAATCGCCTGCGTGCGTGATGCTTACGACGCAGGTCGACCGCTGCAGGGGTGGGAAGTTGATGACGCCTGCCGCAAGGTCATCGAAGATGCTGGCTACGGCGAATTCTACGTTCACCGCACCGGCCACAGCATCGGGCAGGAAGTCCACGGCAACGGTGCCAACATGGACAACCTGGAAACTCGCGAAGACCGGCTGGTCATGAAGCAAACTTGTTTTTCCGTCGAGCCCGGCATCTACCAGCCCGAGTTCGGTGTGCGTAGCGAGGTCGATGTCTTCGTCGACGAAGAAGGCCAGGTGCATGTCACCGGCGGCGAGCTGCAGACTGAGATTGTTCGCATCCTTGCGGACTTTGTCTGAGCAGATTCAGCGGTCTCGATGTATCGACCGTGACGGCCGCGATGCTTTGTAACGGCTGTGACCTGGACCTCGCGAATTCCGTCCGGTCAGGAAGCAAAGAGAAGCGATTCCGGTTGGTGAAATTGGCGATATCTGGTGGTGTGGGAGCGACAGTCAATACTGGCATTCGAGCTG
>JBLFXD010000547.1:0-5272 GCA_047611045.1 Planctomycetaceae bacterium
CTCATCAAAAACCCCGGCGTCGGGATGAACGCTGGAGCAGAGCCTCCCGATGCTGAGAAGAAGGCCGCAGAGAACTTTGTCGCGGACGTGGTCGAAGAAGTGCTCTCGGACCAGGACCGCGGTCGCGTCCCGGTAACTGCCGGTTGACGAAGTGCCCTTCAATCCGTCATTTTGAAGCCCGAGCTGGCAACAGTCTCGGGCTTTTCTTTTTCAGGAGCGAACATGTCGCATGCAGGATCGGACAACGTGACTGATGCTGTGCAGCCGTCTCGGCGGCAGTTCCTTCGACAGGCAGGCGGCGGCTGTGGAGCGGTCGCTCTGGCGAGCCTGCTGAATGATGACACGTCAGCAAACGCCGGAGTTGCAGATAATCCACTCGCTCCGCGTCAGACTCACTTTGCTCCGCGAGCTCGACGCGTGATCTGGCTGTTCATGCACGGAGGCCCGTCGCACGTCGACCTGCTGGATCCAAAGCCGGAACTCGTCCGACTTTCAGGAACCCCGCTGCCGGACAGTTTTGGTTCGGTCATGACACGGCGGAACGTCGCGAAGAATCCGCTGCTCGGGCCGATCAGACCGTTCCGCCCTCGCGGCGAGTCTGGCCTTGAGATCAGCGACTTTCTTCCGCACACCGCAAAACATGCCGACAAGCTGTGCGTCCTGAGAAGTTGCCACGGCGACAGCGTCAATCATCCGCAGTCGGTTTACCAGATGAATACCGGCAGCATTCTGATGGGGAAGCCGAGCCTCGGCAGTTGGGCGGCGTACGGACTCGGAACCGAAAACGGAAACATGCCCGCGTTCGTCGTTCTTCCCGATCCGGGCAACGGTGTCAAAGGTGGTCCTCCGGCCTGGGGCAGCGGTTTTCTGCCAGCAACTTACCAGGGCACGACGATGCGTACCGGGAAGAACCCGATTCTTCATTTGCGACCTCAGCCGGGAGTGACGTCAGATCGGCAGCAGAACGCCCTCGCCCTCATTCGAAAGTTGAACGCTCAGCATGCCGAGCAACGTGATTTCGACGAAGACTTGCTCGCCCGAGTGAACTCGTACGAGCTCGCATTCCGCATGCAGACGACCGCTCCGGAAGTTGTCGACATTTCGCAAGAGTCGGTGGCAACACAGAAGCAGTATGGCATCGGCGGGAAAGACACCGACGAATTCGGCCGTCGCTGTCTGCTCGCTCGACGAATGGTCGAACGCGGAGTTCGCTTCGTGCAGCTTTACTCGGGAGACACCGGCGGCTGGGACGCTCACAAAGACGTCACCACCAACCACGACCTCTATTGCCGCCGCACCGACCTGCCAGTCGCCGGCCTACTGCAGGATCTCGACGACCGAGGCCTGCTCGACGACACCCTGGTGATCTGGGGCGGTGAATTTGGTCGGATGCCGATGAGTGAACAGGGCAAAGGTCGAGACCACAACCCCTGGGGATATTCAGTCTGGTTTGCCGGAGCCGGCGTCAAAGGCGGATTCGCCTACGGAGCCACCGATCCGATCGGTCTGCGAGCTGTCGAAAAGCCAGTCCACATCCACGACCTGCACGCCACAATCCTGCACATGCTCGGTCTCAACCACGAATCACTCACGTTCTTCAACAACGGCCGCGACGAACGTTTGACCGACGTCGCCGGAAACGTCGTCCACGAGATTTTTGCATGAAGCAGTCGTTGAAAATCACGTCCGGCGTCGCAGCGGTCCGGAACTTCACTCTTTGCCTCGCACTGGCGGTCGTGGTTCAGCCGGTGTTCGCAGAGTCCGAACCAAAGATCACGGCTGCAGATCGTGAGCACTGGTCTTTCACGCCGCTGGTCCGGCCGGATGTCCCGACCAACGATGGTGGCTGGACTCGGAACTCGATCGATTCTTTTGTTCTGAAGAAGTTGAAGGCCGCAGGTTTGGAACCAGCTCCTGAGGCCACGCGAGTCGTGCTTCTGCGCCGACTTTGTTTCGACCTGACTGGTCTGCCTCCGACAATCGAGCAGATCCACGAGTTTCTGAAAGACGAATCATCCGAAGCATACGAGCGGCTTGTTGACCGACTGTTGGAATCTGTCGCGTACGGGGAACGCTCGGCGCAGCACTGGCTGGATCTGGCAAGGTTTGCCGAAACGGACGGCTTCGAGCATGACAAGCTTCGCCCCGAAGCGTGGAAGTATCGCGATTGGGTGATCAACGCTTTCAACGACGACATGCCGTTCGACAAGTTTGTACGGCTGCAGCTTGCGGGCGACGAATCGGGTTCTGCAAACCGAGTGGCGACTGGATTTCTGACCTGCGGCCCCGACATGCCGGACATCAACCTGCAGGAAGAACGCCGTCACAGCTTTATGAACGAAATGACCTCGACCGTCGGTTCGGTGTTTCTAGGTTTGCAGGTCGGCTGTGCTCAATGTCACAATCACAAATTCGACCCGATCAGCCAGCTCGACTTTTATCGCCTGCGAGCGTTCTTCGATCCGGCATTTCGGTTCACGAAGAACAAGGTGGTAAGCCTGCCGGACGGAAACGACGTCAAAGCCGTCAGCCATCTGATGGTTCGAGGCGATTTTCGCCGTGTTGGCGACACGGTCGACGCCGCTTTTCCCCGCATCGCCAATTCGGCCGGTACGCAGCCGAATGTAAAACCAGACCGTAGAGAATTGAGAACGCATCTCGCGAGTTGGCTCACGAATCCCGACAATCCGCTCAGCATGAGAACCATCGCGAACCGGTTGTGGCAGCATCATTTCGGCGAAGGCCTGTCTGATTCACCGAGCGACTTCGGAGTCATGGGCGACACCCCCGAACACGGTGAATTGCTCGACTGGCTGGCGACTGAGTTCCCGCGCCGGGGTCTCAGTTTCAAAAACATGCACCGATTGACCGTGACGTCCGCGACTTATCGACAGGCAAGTCGACTACCGGCCGACGCTTCGCCAGAAGTTGTGGCGAACTGGCAGCAATCGCTGAAGATCGACCGCAAGAATCGGTTGTGGTCACGAATGTCTCGGCGGCGTCTCGAAGGAGAGGCGATTCGTGATGCCATGTTGGCTGCCGCTGGCCAGCTTTCTGAACGACGAGGCGGCCCCGGCATCCGACCACCGTTGCCGGATGAGCTGGTTCACACGCTGCTGAAGAATCAGTGGCCAGTCAGTAAAAACTCGGCGGACTACACGCGTCGGAGCATCTACTTGTTTGTTCGAAGAAATCTCCGATACCCATTGTTCGAAGCTTTCGACAAGCCTGACACCAACTTCAGCTGCCCTCGCCGAAACGAATCGACAATCGCGCCTCAAGCTTTGATGCTGCTGAATTCGAAGTTATCGCTCGACGCGGCAAAGGCACTGACAGCTTCAATTGAGGAGACGGCCCGAGAGTCGTCGGCGGATGCGAAACACAAGATCGAACTGGCCTACCTGAGAACTCTCTCGCGGAATCCATCCTCGGATGAACTGAGTCTGGCGAGCAAATTTCTGCGCAGTCCATCCGGCGAGGAACCAGCGGCTCTAACGGATTTGTGCCTGGCACTCTTCAATCTGAACGAGTTCCTCTACGTCGATTGAATTCGCGAAATGGCCTTGCCACCCGGCGAAATGACGGGACCGGAATCACCTCTCCTGCTCGCGGGAGAGGTCGGCCTCTCAGGGCCGGGTGAGGGTTTCCTGCGACGGAATGGACGGCTACTTGCGCCGTCTCTCCTGGTAAGTGGCTCCGTTGTCCTGCGGCATCGACTCGTGCCAGGCAATAACCTCTTTCGTCAGGCGGACGACGATTGCAGCATGTTCGCCGGCTACGTTCTTCGTTTCAGACGGATCCGCTGCCAAATCAAAAAGTTCAGCGTCGCTGCCGTCGTACTCGCAAAGCAGTTTCAAGTTGCCCTCACGCATTGCGAGGTCCGGCAGATCGTTGTCCCCATAAAACGCGTCTCGATCCGGAGGCCGGCGAAAAAACAGGGGCTGCTGGCGGGAAGTCTCAGTCTTTCCCGTCAGGACACCAGGCAGAGCTTCGCCGTCGAAGCCAACGTCGGAAAATCGATCGACGCCAGCCATCGTGAGAAGCGTTGGCGCGAGATCGATGGCGGCGAAGACGGACTCGCGATTCCACGTGCCGGTTGCTTCTTTGTTGAGCAGGCCTGGCCCCCACGCGATCAGCGGCGATCGAATGCCGCCTTCGTAGAGGTGCGTCTTGAATCCTCGATACGGATTCGCCGTCCCCGCTCCCTGTTCCGGTCCGTTGTCCGAGCAAAGCAGGACGAGCGTGTTGTCCCGCAGTTTCTCGTTGTCTCGAATCAGGTCGAACAGAACGCCGAGTTGCTCGTCCATCGTGTCGAGCACGCCGCGATAAAGAGTCCGTATCGCTCCGTCGCCACGACGAGCTTTCGGTGGGAAGAAGGGCGAGTGAACATCGTCCGGCCAGACGTTGATGTAAAACGGCTTGTCGTCAGCGACTGATTGTTTCACGAAGTCGATGGCCGCTGCCGTGAACGACTGAGTGACCAGTGAGCGATCGACGTAGGTGATTTCTCCTCGACCGAGATTGTCTGAACCCAGCGTGTGCTTTGTGGTCGGCTTGCCGTCGTAGGCGTCTTTGATGGCCAGTACTCGCGGGCCGAGGCCTTCGAAGTTGGTCAGCGACGCGTCGAAACCGTACTCCGTAATCAACGGAGCCTCGCCGACGTCACGCTGCCCGCCCATGTGCCACTTCCCGAAATGCCCGGTTGCATAGCCGGAATCGTGCAGCATCTTCGCCAGCATCGGCGCCTTCGGATCGAGCCACTGCGCGACTCCGCGAGCGTTGTTGTGCTGACGGTTGCTCAAGTACGAAGTAATCCGCCACCGCTGCGGGTACTGACCTGTCGAAATCGCCACACGCGACGGCGAACAGATCGGCGAGTTCACATAAAACTGCTCAAACCGAATTCCCTCCGCCGCGAGTCGATCAATGTTCTGAGTCTCGACCGCTTTGTTGCCAAAGCACGAAAGGTCCCCCCAACCCATGTCGTCGATGAAGACAACGACAATGTTTGGCCTGGTCTTTGGAGCTGCTGCGTGGGTCGACGAGGCAACAAACAGTGATGGAGCCAGCATCAACAAAGTCAGCAGAATACGAGGTGGCATCATCGTGATATCTCAGGGATAGGTTTTCTGGAGACTCAGAGTGCGAGCCAGCGAGAGCCACTGTCGGAATGTTGAAACAATCGCGATTCTCAGTTGGACAACGTCACCTGTGAGCTTACATGTCACCTCTCCCCCGTGGGGGAGAGGTCGCGGTCTCAGCCGCGGGTGAG
>JBLFXD010000548.1:0-5270 GCA_047611045.1 Planctomycetaceae bacterium
TTTCGTATCACCGGGGCTTGAACATTCCGGCTGGCCAGCCTGCGTCGTCCAAGTCAGACCGCCAGTTCAGAGCATTTCGATCAAATCGTCCCACCACGATGCAGGTGCATTGCGAAGGCGGCTGCCGCTGCGAATTCCACGTCGTCATTTGCCGCTGAACGTGGAGCCGCTGCGGTGTGATCCGGTTTCTCCGGGTAGTACTCATTCAATACGGCCAGCACTTTGGGAAGCGCTGTGAGAGCAAGGCTGATCAGGATCAACGCCGAAAAGACAATCAGCATTCCTGTTATGGCAATCGCCAGCCCAGTGGACGGCGTGATTTCAGGAGCTTCGACAGCAAGCAGGAGCATTCGTTTGCTCAGTTCATGAAGTGATCAGAATCGGAAGAGCTCCCGGCCCGCGAATGAGTAGTCGGAACCACGTCGCGACGGTAGTGCCTGGTGCAGACTCTGTCGAGCAAGCACGCACTAACTCGTAGAACTCAGTCGCCACCGAGAATTTCCGAGTCACTTCTGATCTTCGTGGCCGCTCGCCGAGCGTCGCAGTTGTTCGAAACTGACCAACATCACTGAACTCGCAGCGCCGCGCTTACTCGTTAGCTTTTCTGGGACGTCGCAGCGAGGCTGCGATCGCAGTCGAGACTGCTGGGCGATAGCATCCCCAACCTGCATCCAACCTGCGATGCCCCCTCGATACTGCGTCATTGGCAACCATCTTAATTGATATCCCCGCCCTTCGATAAACATTCCACCCCGCGCGAAACGTGAAACCATCATGCCTCGTCAAACCTTGAATTTCCGTCCGGCTGACACCTCACGTCACCGAGTCACCGATCATGGTTTCAAAGTCACAGGCCAGGGCCTGCTTGTCACTCTTATCGTCTTCTGGAGCCTGCTCGATTCGGCCACTGCCGCGACAAAGCCGAACGTCATCCTCGTCATGACCGATGACCAGGGTTACGGCGACATGTCCTGCCACGGAAACCCGACTCTCAAGACGCCAAGCATTGACCGGCTGCATGACGAGTCAGTCCGCTTCACCGACTTCCACGTCGCCCCCTTCTGCACTCCAACGCGAGCGGCCTTGATGACCGGACGCTATCCGGCTCGGACGGGAGCGTATCGAACTTCCTCAGGCCGAACGTCGCTGCATGCTCGTGAGAAGACGCTCGGAGACCTGTTCACGATCAACGGTTATGCCACCGGGATCTTCGGCAAGTGGCACCTGGGTGACAACGCTCCGTCACGACCGATGGACAAGGGATTCGAACGGTCAATCTGGCATCGCTGTGGAGGCCTCACGCAGATTTCCGACTTCTGGACGAACGACTATTTCGACGACACGTATCTCAACGGCGACCGCTGGAAGAAGTTCGACGGCTACTGCACCGACGTCTGGTTCGACGAAGCCATGAAATTCATGACGACCGTCGCGGCCGACGCCGGAGGCAGCAAGCCGTTTTTTGTGTACCTGCCGACGAACGCTCCGCATGGCCCGTACCTTGTCGGTCAAAAGTGGAAGCAGCGGTTCCTCGACATGGGCATGAGCGACCGTCTCGCCCGCTTCAAAGGCATGGTGGCCAACTTCGACTGGAACCTCGGCCGACTGCTGGACTTCCTCAAGACCGAAAGCATGGCCGACGACACGATCGTGATCTTCATGACGGATAACGGGAGCGCGGGCGGCGAGTATCTCACGGGTAATTCACAACGACAGAGCGGTCGCATCTACGGTTGGCCGAAGGATCCCGCCGAGAACGCCAACATGCGAGGTGGAAAAAGCTCGGCTTACGACGGCGGGCATCGAGTGCCGTTCTTCATTCGCTGGTCCGGCGGCAAACTCGGCGAGCCGAGAAACATCAACACGCTCGCCGCACACCTGGATGTCACGCCGACTTTGATGGAACTTTGCGATCTCGACCGTCCCGAACAATGGCCAGCACTGGACGGTCAATCGCTCACTCCACTGCTGCGTGACGCTGACGTGTCCTGGCCAAAGCGAACACTGCACACGCAAATGCACGGCGGCAATGGCTACGTCAAACCCGGTGATCCCTGGGAAATCGGAACCGCCATGACCAAACGCTGGCGGCTCGTCGAAGGCAAAGAGCTGTACGACATCGTCGCTGACCCAGCTCAACGCAACGACGTCTTCTCTGAGAATCCCGACGTTGTTGAACGACTGACTCGCCAGCACCTGGACTGGTTCAAGTCCGTTTCGCCGGGCATGCAGCCAACGCGAATCGCCATCGGTTCCGACGTCGAAAACCCGACACATCTCACCAGTCAGGACTGGGTGACGCCGCGAGGCAATCCACCGTGGAGCCACGGCCACGTCGTCAGACGGACCCTCAGCAACGGTCCGTGGTTGCTCGACGTTAAAAAAGCTGGCAAGTACCGAATCTCCCTGGCCAGATGGCCGCACTATTTGGAGAAAGGTATCGACTCAAAGCAGGCTCGGATCGACATCGCCGGTCAGTCGGTCACGCTGCAGATCGACAACCCCGCAAAGACTCCAACCGCAGATTTCGTCGTCACTCTCCCCATTGGCCCAACTGAACTGACAACAACTCTGACCACGCTCAATGGCAAAACTCACGGAGCCTACTTCGCCACGATCGAGGCCATCGATTCTGTCGAAGATCGACAGGCCAGACTCCTTTGGACTCAGTATTGCCTCGCGAATAAGACGGTGAAGCTGTCAGCTCACACCGATGCCAACCCGACAAAGCCCACCTCGTCATCCGCAACTCTGTCCCTCAAAGGCAGCGAGGGCTGGAAGAAAACTGCGACGGTCAAAATCGACCCACTAACCGCCATGGCCGAATTCCGGCTCGAAGACTGGGACATGACAAAGGCCGTCGACTACAGAGTCACGTCCGGCGACAGTGAGTTGACCGGAACAATTCGCGCCGAACCTGGCCGCGACGCCGTCATCAAGCTGATGGCCGTCGCCTGTGTGAACGACAAATGGTTTCCGTACAACAAGGCCGTCGGTCAGATGGTCGAACAGAACCCGGACCTCATCTTCTTCGCCGGTGACCAGATCTACGAAAGCAACGCCGGAGGGGGCATTATCGAAGCACACACTCCTGCCGATGTTCCTGAGGCGATGGGCAATTACCTGGCCAAATGGAGAATGTTCGGTCTCACCTTCAAAGAACTGCTCAGAGACCGCCCGTCCGTCATGATCACCGACGATCACGATATCTACGCCAACGACTTGTGGGGCGACGGCGGCCGACGCATGACTGGCGACAGAACGACAGGCGGTTACCCGATGCACCCGCTGTGGGTTAACGCCGTCGAGCGGACTCAAACCTGGCACATCCCCGATCCCGCCAACGTTGGCCCGTGGGGCGACGGCATCAACGCCTACTACACAGCGTTCGACTACGGCGGAGTCAGCTTCGCCATTCTGGAAGATCGGAAGTTCAAGTCGCCACCGTCCGAGGTCATCTCAGAGGCCATCCGCGACCCGCGCAACAATAAACCCAACCGGACTCCAGAAGTCATTATGGACCCGGCATTCGATGTTCGGAAAATCGATCGTCCCGACCTTCAACTCCTCGGCACTGAACAGGAGAAGTTCGTCGCCAACTGGGCCACGCGAGTCGCCAAAGAAAAACGACTCGCCGCCGTGCTGTCGCAATCACCGCTCGTCAACATCGGCAACTACGACGTCACATACGGAGACATGGACGCGAACGGCTGGCCGCAGACCGCTCGCAACCGAGCCCTTCGCGCGATCGCTCCATCGCAGGCCGTCATGATCAGCGGCGACATCCATTTCGGAACGCTCCATCAGCACGGCATCGAAAACTGGGGCGACGGACCGTGGGGCTTCTCGCTGCCGGCGTTCGCTTCCAAACAGAATCGAAGCTGGGGACCGAGTGTTCCGGCACAGGGTCGAGAAATCTCCGGCATCCCTGGCTCAGGCAACCATCACGATCGCTTCGGCAACAAGATGACCGTCGCTGGTGCCGCTCACGGAGTGAATGGGTACGGGATGCTTCTATTCGAGAAAACAAAACGAACGATCACGATGGAGCTGCACACAATGGATCAAAATCGTGACCCCAGCCGCGAGGCAGTTCCCGGCTGGCCCCGAACGCTGCAGATCCAGTAAGTGTTCCGAGTTCGTTGAAGCCGCATTTGCGTGACACGTCATGCCCGCGCAGGCGGGTACCCAGAACTTCGCACGGCGTACTGAGAACCGCTGGTTTCCCGCCTTCGCTGGAATGACGGAGATGACGACCTGGCAATTACAGAATGTCCCCCTGCCCCGCTTGCACACAGAATTCGCTGTCACCAGGATTCGCCCCCGACTGCTTCTCCGCCCGGATATCGAGCCCACATATTGTCTCACACCCTTGTAAAGGAATACTTCCATGTCTGATCGCATCGTCCTCCGAACTGGCGAATCTCTCGTCGCAGGCGGCCCACCGTTCACTGCTGCCGAGCCCGAAGTCGTCATCGGGGAACTCGACGGACCAGTCGGTACCGCTCTGGCAACGCTGACCGGCGATCAGTCGATGGGCCATTCGAAAGTCTTCGCGATCCTGAATACCGACATTCAGGTGCGACCGGTCACGCTGTGCGTCAGCAAGGTGACCGTCAAAAACAGCCGCTACACAAACATCCTGATGGGAACCGTCCAGGCCGCGATCGCCAACGGTGTACTCGACGCCGTCCGAGCGGGAGACATCCCCAAAGAAAAGGCCAACGACCTGGGCATCATCTGCAGCGTCTGGCTGAACCCCGGAGTCGCCACCGACGACAACCTCGACCACAAAGCCCTGTTCGATATTCACCGCAAGGCCATGGCACAGGCAATTCACAAAGCGATGAACAACGAACCGTCCATCGACTGGCTACTCGAAAACCAGGAAAAGATCACTCACAAGTACTACCAGATGGGCCTCGACGGAAAGATCTGAGGATCAATCCCGAAACGTGGACAGAGACACGCATGCTGCATCTTCATTCCGCATCGTCAGAACGCTGGCTCGCTCAGGTCGACAAAAACCTGAAGGACATCCTGATCGACCATGCGCACTGCGAACAGAAGGCCGCCGCAACGGCAATGAACCTGATGTTCGACTACGTCGAGAACGAAGACCTGTGCCGCGAAATGACCGCCATCGTCACGGAAGAACTCGAGCACTTCCACCTGGTTATCGACCTGATCAAAAGCCGCGGCATCCGCTTTTACAGAATGAAACCCGGCACGTACGGCCGAAAGCTGAAAGAACTCGCCCGCCGCCAGGA
>JBLFXD010000549.1:0-5268 GCA_047611045.1 Planctomycetaceae bacterium
CACGGGGGCTCGCGGGGTCGGCAAGACGTCGACGGCGCGGATTCTGGCCAAGGCATTGAACTGTCCGAAGTCGGTCGATGCGAATCCGTGCAACGACTGCGAGATCTGTGACGGGATTGCTGCCGGGAACGATGTCGACGTGCTTGAAATCGACGGAGCGTCTAACCGCGGCATCGACGACATTCGGCAGCTTCGCGCGAACGTCAACGTCAAGTCGATGAGGACTCAGTACAAGCTGTACATCATCGACGAAGTTCACATGCTGACGAAGGAAGCGTTCAACGCACTTCTCAAGACGTTGGAAGAGCCGCCGCCAAACGTCAAATTCGTCTTCTGCACGACTGAGCCGAACAAAGTTCCGGACACGATTCTCTCGCGGTGCCAGCGGTTCGACTTTGGCACGATCGAGACGTCGAACATCAAAGCTCGACTGGCTCACATTGCTCAGGCGGAAGGTGTCGAAGTTGACGACGAGGCTCTTGAGCTTGTCGCTCGTCGAGCCGCCGGGTCCATGCGCGACAGCCAGTCAATCTTCGATCAGCTGCTGGCGTTTGGCGAAGAGAATATCTCGGCGCTGGACGTGCACCGTTTGTTGGGGACGGCGAGCGACGATCGGCTGATTGACATCGGGCAGGCTCTCGCCGATCGCGACCAGGCAAGGGCGATTGACTCATTCCACGCAGCTCTCGACGGCGGAGTTCAATTGGGAGAACTCACCGACCAGCTGCTGTTTTACCTGCGGGATCTGATGATTCTGTCTTCGGGAGCTGCGAGCGTCGGGCTGTTGTCGGTGGCTCCAGTCAGCCAGGAGTTGCTCCAGAAACAGGCAACAGCGTGGGGCTTGCAGAGCATCGTCGCGGCGATGCAGATTTTATCCGACGCGAAAGGTCGCATGCAGCGAGTGACGTACGGCCGAGCTCTTGCCGAGCTGGCTTTAGTTCGCATCGCGATGCTCGAAGACCTGGTTGGGATCGGCGAGCTGATCGACAAGCTAAGAAGTGGCGAGCCAATTTCAGCGACGCCGGCGACTACTTCAGTGGCCGTCGCCGAAAAAAAAAATGACGTAGCGTCTGACGATTCGACCGAAGCACAGCCGGTCGCGGAAATCGAAGCGGAGCCAGCGTCGACGGCCTCTGCCCCTGCGGATGTTTCTGTTGAGGAGCAGCCATCGGAAGCTGATTCGGCGGTTACTGCTGAAATCATGACTGAAGTTGTGTCGGCTGATTCAGTCAGTGAAGCGAAGCCGGCCAATGGAGCAGCGACAGACTCAGCTGAGTCGCCGGTCAAGATTGTCTCCGCGTCGAGCATGTCGTCCGAATCGGAAGATGGCTCAACCGCCGCGATTTCAGGGAGTGGTCCGGTTGGCGAGGCTGCTGAGGCTGTCGAGGCATCCGAACCAACGACGCCAGAACCTGAGCAAGCTGTACCCGAAGAAGCGAATGTCGCTGAGCTGGGACGCGAAGAAGCGGTCAGCGACGGTGTGAGCACGGATTCGGAAGCAGCAACAGCGGTCATGGAAGCACCGGCTGTTGTTGTTTCAGAGCCGGAAGTTTCCGAGCAGGCACCGGAGCCGAAAGACGAAACGGATACTGCCGAGGCTGGGATTTCTGAGCCGAAGATTCAGTTTGCTCCCGAGAATTCCGCCGAGATCTGGGGCCAAGTGGTGTCGGAAATCAACGATATGCTGAAGAGTCACGTAAAATCGGTATCGCGTACAGCAATTTCTGCGCCAAACAAACTAGAACTCACGCTTCCATCGAAGTACCATTTCGGCAAGACGTATCTGGAGAAGCCGGAAGCACAGAGTCGGCTGCAAAAAATCATTGCTCGGCTTACCGGAGTCGAGCCTCGAATTACAGTCGTGCTGGGTGAGGTTAAGGCGGCTGATGCTCAATCGGCGACTGCCGAGGCGGGTAGCCGACAACCGAAACGAGTCTTCAAACCTGAAGAAGACGAACTGGTGTGTTCAGTGGTTGAAGTTTTTGATGCTCAGGTCGTTCGGATCAATCCGATGTCCGGCGGAACTGGGGACAGCGAGTAAGCGGGGCTCTGCGGAACCGATTGGTTCAGAAATTCAGAGCCTGTGAGGAAAGGATTTTCTTAAATGCTCAAGGGACTCGGTGACATCGCTTCGCTCATGAAGCAGGCCAAAGAAATGCAGGGTCGCATGAGCGAAATTCAGGACCGTCTGGCTCTGATGAGAATTCAGGGGTCCGCAGGTGGCGGCATGGTCACCTTCGAAGTTAATGGGAAGCAGGACGTGCTCGGCTGCACGATCGACCCGACGCTTTTTGAAAGCGGCGATCGCGAAATGGTGGAAGAGCTGACTGTTTCCGCAATGAACGATGCCCTGCACAAATCGAAGCAGGCGGCTGCCGAAGCCATGCAGGAAATCACCGGCGGGCTGAACATTCCCGGCATGGAGGGAATGATGTCGAAGCTCGGTCTGGGCCCGAATTGAATGACGGGATGACACAGTCCCACGATTCAACTTCAGGTTGAATTTTACAAGCCAATTAGCTGTCAGCCGAGACTGGCAGAAATTCGTTCCCAGTTAACGGCAAGTTAAATCGGAAAAGAAAAAGATGGCTCGACGGAGTCCTGAGTCTCATCCATTTGGTCCGGCGGTCGCCAATCTGGTCGACCAGTTTTCGAACCTGCCAGGTGTCGGAAATCGAACGGCCGAGCGATTGGCTCATCACATTCTGGCGTGCCACGAAACGGAAGCGATGGCGCTGGCCGATGCGATTCGAGAGGTGAAGACTTCGATTCGATCCTGCGAAGAATGTTTTAATTTGACTGAAATGGACATTTGCAGGATTTGCTCGTCGCGACAGCGGAACAAGCAGGTCGTGTGCATCGTCGAACAACCTCGAGACGTGATCGCGTTGGAAGCGTCCGGAATGTACGAAGGCGTTTATCACGTTTTGCGCGGCAGAATTTCACCACTTGAGGGGATCGGTCCCGAGGACTTGACGGTTGATTCGCTCGTGCGGCGTGTGCGGCGCGACGGAGTACAGGAATTGATCATGGCAACGAACCCGACGCTCGAAGGGGATGGAACGGCCCTGTTCATTTCCAATCTGCTGGCTGCTGATCCTGTGACAATCACACGGCTTGCTCGGGGGATAGCCTCCGGGAGTGTGCTAGAGTTTGCGAACAAGGAGATGCTGGCTGACGCGATGCGTGGTCGGCAGTCGTTCTGATCTGAATCGGAACGTTCAGCGGGATTGACGGATACTTTGTCCGGACTTGCTTGTTTACTGATGGATGGTTGATGGCAGACAGGACGGCTGCCACGTGACTCATGGATCGAGCGGATTCTTTGTCGTAGCGAATGGCGTCTGCCGAAGCTCGACGAAGTCGGTCGGCACAAGCGGACTGGCATTGTCGAAATTGTCGTTCAAACAGGAAGAATCGTTTTCTCGTCGAAAGCTGTCGGTACTATCTACCGTTCGCGTCAAATCAAAATCGGCGAGTGAAGACACTCAGGACCCGCGTTCATGCAACTGAACTTCTCGCAACAGATGAAGATGAGCCAGCAGATGAAGCTGGCTCCGCGCATGATCCAGTCGATGGAGATCCTGCAGCTTCCGTACATGGCTCTGCAGGAACGCATCGAACAGGAACTCGAAGATAACGTCACGCTAATCGCTGACGGCACGAAGAAAGAAGAATCCGAAACCGAACGCGACCTCGAAATCGAAAAGGCTCGCGAAGAAGCCACAGAAAAGCAGACCGACGAGAAGGAACTGCTCGTCGATAGCGACCACGGCAACGACGACGACTTTGAGCGTCTGTCAGAGATGGCCAAAGACTGGCCGGACGACGACTTCGCTGCCGAGATACGCCCGTCGGCGAACCGAATTTCGGACGCCTCGGACCGACACACGGACATGATCTCGAATGTCGAGACCACTCCGCAGACGCTGCACGATTATCTGTTGGAACAGTTCCACTTCTTTGGACTTTCCGCTGAATTGCGAGCGTTTGGCGAGTACCTGATCCAGAACCTCGACCACCACGGTCGGCTGCAGAGTTCGTTGCCCGAGATCGTTCAGGTTTACGGCGGACCGATTTCTCACGACGAGGCACTGGACGTTCTTGACCATATCCAGCATCTCGATCCTCCAGGTGTCGGAGCGCGGGATCTCAAAGAGAGCCTTCTGCTACAGCTGACTCCCCAGATGATGTACCACGATATTCTCGCCGTGCTGATCGGCGATCACCTGGATGACCTCGGCAATAACCGACTGCCGTTGATTGCTCGAAAGACCGGTTACTCGATCGACCTCATCAAAGACGCGATGGAGGAAATGCGGCACCTTGATCCGTTCCCCGGGCGGAAGTTCGAGGTGCGTCTCGTTCAGAATGTGACACCTGACCTGGAAGTCGTGCAGGAAGACGATGGCAAGTGGGTTGTGAAGGTCATCGACGAGTATGTTCCGGATCTGAAGATCAGCCGCAAGTACATAAGCATGCTTCGTAACGGAGTCGATGAGGCGACGAAGGAGTACATTAAGAAGAAGATCGATTCCGCCAAGTGGCTCATCGAGTCGATCGAACAGCGGTACAGCACGCTTCGAAGAGTGGCTCAAGCCATCGTCGATCACCAGACGGCGTTTCTGGAAAGCGGTCCGGAGTTCATTCAGCCATTGAAGATGCAGCAGGTGGCTGATCAGGTCAAAGTTCACGTCACGACAGTCTCGCGAGCGGTCGATGACAAGTGGGTTCAGACGCCGCGGGGCCTCTTCCCACTGAAACGCTTCTTCGGTGGCGGAACGAAAACGTCGAGCGGTGAAGATGTTGCGTGGGGCATTATTCGGATCAAGCTGCAGGAAATCATCGACAACGAAGACAAAGACAAGCCTTACAGCGACGATGCTCTTGTCGCTGAAATGGCGAAGCTTGGTTACGAGCTGGCTCGCCGAACGGTGACGAAGTACCGCAAGAAGATGAACATCCCATCTTCACGCCAGCGGCGTCAGTACTAACGTCGCCGTGGAAACCGTCTCAACTGGCTGATTGTCGACGGCAGACGCCGGTCTTATGATCCAGAATCGGTCGTCTCTCTCACTCTCTCTGTCGACATCTCCGCCATGATTTTGACTCTGATCGGATATCGCGCTACGGGCAAATCCACGCTCGCGAAGCCTCTGGCCGAGCGTCTTGGTTGGTCCTGGGTTGATGCTGACGTCGAGCTGGAGTGTCGCGCCGGAAGAACGATTCGCGAGATCTTTGATACCGACGGCGAGCAGGAATTCCGTC
>JBLFXD010000550.1:0-5265 GCA_047611045.1 Planctomycetaceae bacterium
GAGACGACTCTTTGACGCGGAGCCGCTTCGTCAACATTGCCCGCCACCGGAGCATTTTCTGATTAAATTCTCACGCAAAGACACAGAGTCGCAAAGAACCTGCTTCGTTGAGACTTTGCCTCTTCGTGGCTTTGCGTGACATCGGAATTCAAATCCAATCTGGATGCGAGCCGCTTCTGACTTGGCCCGTGCCGCGAAGAATAGCGGCGAGAACTGGTTTGAATACCGGACTTTGTTGAATCGCGAACGGGTAAGTCGTACTGTGCGGGACCGTTTCGAATTGGCTTCCGCATTTGTTTCAGAGAAGGCTGTCCATGATCCTCACCGGTCACGAGATCAAGCAGCAGCTCAACAAGAACATCGTGATTGAGCCGTTCGACGAGAAACAGCTCAACACGAACGGGTACGACTTGCGGCTGCACAATGAACTGCTTGTCTACGAGGAAATCGTGCTCGACATGCAGCGTCCGAATCGGCTGCGTCGATACACGATCCCGGAAGAAGGCTTCGTCCTGAATCCGAATCAGCTGTACCTGGGCCGAACTTACGAACGCACCGAGACTCACAACCTGGTTCCGATGATCGAAGGGCGATCGTCCGTCAGCCGGCTGGGCCTCTTCGTGAACTGCACGGCTGGCTTCGGCGACATCGGCTTCAGCGGCTATTGGACGCTGGAAATCTTCGCGGTGCAGCCGGTGCGAATTTATCCGGGCATTCCAATTTGCCAGATGTTCTACCACACGGTCGAAGGAGAAATTACGGAGTACGCCAGCCGCAAGTACCAGAACAACGACGACATCCAGCCGAGCCTTCTCTACACGGAGTTCGAAGAAGAGAAGAAGGACCCTCAGATGCGGCTGTCATTCGGCCAGGAATCGTCCTGAACCCGTAGCTGGGAGAATCGGGCGACCGTGATGGACAAGGCCGACGAGAATTCTGATAGCCGACACTTTTGCGGCTGTGAGTTTTTCAATTGTAGGGTGTGACCAGCGGGCCGAACGGTAGTCGCGGTGTGTCGGCGCGGAGAACTGAGTGCAATCTCGACGTTTGCAAACTCCGACAGCTGCCCGCGCCGGCACACCAGCCGTTTGATTCGCTCCGCTTGTCACCCCCTACGAAAAACTCACAGCCTCTTTGAGTTTGCCACCAACTTTAGTTGGTGGTGCCAGAACGCCTGTCTGAATTGTGAGCCGGCTTCAGCCGGACTTCCCCCAACGAAGTTGCTTTGATGGCTGAAGCCACGCGCGAAGTCCGGCTGAAGCCGGCTGTTTTCGGAGGAATGCCAAATACCCACCAGCTAAAGCTGGTGGCAAAGACCAGGCTCGAGAATCCCTGAAGGCATAGCACCTTGGGAGCTCGGGAGTGTCTACCTAACCAGCCGATGCTTCGAGGCGGACATCAACGCCGCCGAGGACCGTGTCCAGTTCAGAGAGGTCGTCTTCGGCCCACGCGTCGTCGTCGACAAAGTCGAGCACCGTATCGCTATCGATGTGGCTGTCGGTCGAAGTGTCGGGGCAGCTCGTCGCGATCTGTGCAAACTCAGACTCGACTTCCAGGAAGACATCGACCAGACGCGGGTCAAAGTGTTTGCCCGCCTCGGAACGAATAATTTCAACGCAGCGCTCGTGAGCGTACGCGTCTTTGTAGACTCGCCGCGCGGACAACGCGTCGTAGACGTCAGCGATGGCCACGATTCTTGCCGACAGTGGGATCGCTTCTCCGGCCAGTTTTGACGGGTAGCCCGAACCGTCCCATCGTTCGTGATGAAACACGGCAATCTCGTGGGCGAGTGTCAGGAAGTTTGAATCGCCCAGGCACTGTTGAATCTGCAAAAGACACTCGCCGCTGATTCGAGTATGAGCCTGCATTCGGCGGCGCTCGTCGTCGGTCAGTCGGCCGGGCTTTTGAAGGATCGAATCTTCGATCCCGACTTTACCGATGTCGTGCAACGCGGCGCTCGGCCGGATTCTCTCGATCAGGCCACTCGAAATCTGCCCGGCGAATTCAGGACGCTGCGAGGCGATTCTGGCAATTTTCTCAGCGTAGATACCGACTCGATCGAGGTGTCCTTGCGTGTCTCCGTCTCGTGATTCGGCGAGCCGGGACAGTCCCAGAATAACCGCATTGCGAGTTCTGCCGAGGGCCTGTCGATGTTGCTCGACGCTGGCTTCTGAAAGTTCCTGCTGTTCGCAGCAGGCTCGATAGACTCGGCTGAAGACGAGGTAGCCGAGTGCGCCTTGAACCGAAGCAATCCAGATGAAAGCGGTGAGGATGGGCGACGACAGACCGCCGATCGTTGTGGCCACGATCTGGGAAGCGTCAGCGGCGCTCTGCAATTGATGGTGAATCGCCAGACCAACCGCCAGACAGGCTGCCTGCAGCACAGCCAGCAGCGAAAGATGCTTCATCCACCACGCACGTCGCAGTGGGTGCGACGCCTGGTTGGAAGTCTCATTCACATTTTCTGCACCGGCTGACGTGTCGGTTCCGACCTGACTCAGACAGAGAATCGATCCGGTATCAGCGGTTGAAAACGCTGACCGGAGCGATTTGTCTGGGGTGCCTGGTCGATCGGCCACAGTAGACGCCTTGCTGAAACGAAATAAGAACCTCAAGCCCGACTCAAGGTTGTTGGGTCTTCGTAGCGAAAGGTTGGCCTGCAGATCTACTGGCGCAGAGTCACCAAACATTGCTGATAAATACTTAGGTCGCTTACGGCGTTGGGTCAAAACGTTGTGAGTGTCAGGCCAATGGGTTTACCTCCAGAATCGATGGGTAATTCCGGTTATTTCGGTCGATCAGGTGGCAATTTGACCCGCTGAAGCCTCAACACCTACGATCCCCGCCGCAGGAGCATCATTTTCGCGACCGTTTTCGCAAGACGGTTGAGGTCAAAGGGAACGACGACGGAAGGAGCCGGTATGCCTCGGAAACTGATCATTGACGCCGATCCGGGAATCGGTGATGCGCTGGCCATCGCGCTGGCGGCTCTCGATCCGAACATCGATCTGATCGGAGTGACCGCTTCGTCCGGATGCGTTTCCGGCATGGTCGCGACGCAGAACATCCTGACGATCATGGAGTCGGTCGACCCGGACAAGCATCCTCGGCTGGGAGCGTCGACGGCGTCGCGTCCGATCTTTCGGCAGGGCGGCGTCGAGCCTCCGGGATTTCTCGACCCCTTGCGTCTGAACGGAAATTACGGACTGGGCACGGCCGAGATCGCGATGGCCCAACTCCACAATCAGCGAGAGTCAGCCAAACTGTTGATCGACCTCGTGAAGAACAACCCGCACGAAGTCACGCTGCTGACACTCGGACCTCTGAGTAACGTTGCGATTGCCTGCGAACTTGCTCCTGATTTTCTGGAATCGCTGCAAAGACTCGTTTGCCTCGGAGGTTCCGTCGGAGTCGGCGGCGACGTCACTGCGGCGGCCGAGTTCAACATCTTTGCGGACCCGATGTCAGCTCAGACTGTTCTGCAGTCAGTCGCGACGAGAACTCTGGTCCCACTCGATGTAAGTAACAAAGCAGTCCTCACCTTCGACCAGTTCGACCGGTTGAAACAAGATCGCAAGTACGCGCTTCGATGGTTTTTCGATGAGCTGATTCCGTTTGCGTTGCGAGTGCATCACGAAGAACTCGGCCTTGAAGGGTTGCCGCTCCGCGAGGTCACAGCTCTGGCGGCGATTACCGAACCTCGGCACTTCACGTCGGCGACGATGTCATTGGCTATCGAGTTGCAAGGTTCACTCACACGCGGGGCAACCGTGTTCGACCAGCGCGGCATCGAACGCTGGCAGAACAACATCGATGTCATCGATTCAGTCGATACTCACGGCGTCCTTGATTACCTTGGCCAGATCGTGAGGAACGGCTGAAAGGTGTACCACTGGCTTTGCCAGTGCAGTCGCACCTTCTGTCCTTGATGCAGTATCGCACTGGCAGAGCCAGTGGCACACATAAACGAGACCGCCTCTTTCACAGAAAAACGAGCATGCACACTTCATTGACCTGCGCCATGTGCGGAACGGACCACGCCGTCGACCAGTTGCAGAATCTCTGCACCGAGTGCGAGAAGCCTTTGCTGGCGCACTACGACCTGGACGCGATCAAGTCGACGTTTACTCCCGACGTTGTTCGCAAACGAACGATCCGCTCGATGTGGAAGTTCTGGGACGTGTTGCCGGTCGACGATCCTTCGGAAGCGGTGTCGCTGGGCGAAGGTTTGACGCCGCTGCTGACGTGCAATCGGACCGGCCCGTTCGAGGCGTTCGAAAATCTGTTTATCAAAGACGAATCGTTTAACCCGACGGGCAGCTTCAAAGCTCGCGGGATGTCTGCGGCGGTCACGCGTGCGAAATCGCTCGGCGTCGAAACCGTCGCGCTGCCGTCTGCCGGCAACGCTGCCGGAGCCGCGACTTACTACTCCGCACGAGCCGGCATGGGATGTGTCATCTTCATGCCGGAAGACACGCCGCCAGCCAACATCATTGAATCCGTTGTCGGCAACGCGAACGTCAACCTGGTCAACGGTCTGATCAGCGATTGTGGAAAGCTCGTCAAGCAGGGGAAAGACCGCTTCAGTTGGTTCGACCTGTCGACGTTGAAAGAGCCATTCCGAATCGAAGGCAAAAAGACGATGGGTTACGAACTGGCCTTCGACTTCGCCGATCACGCCGGCACGACGGAGCTGCAGCTTCCGGACGTTATTCTTTACCCAACCGGCGGCGGCACCGGCCTGATCGGGATGTGGAAAGCCTTCGACGAAATGGAAAAGCTCGGCTGGATTGCTTCAGAACGGCCTCGCATGGTCGTCGTCCAGGCCGAAGATTGCTCGCCGATCGTCAAAGCGTTTGAAGCAGGAGAAGAACACGCTCCGCTGTTTGAAAACGCCGCGACCTGCGCGGCCGGGCTCCGAGTTCCCATCGCGGTCGGCGACTTCCTGATGATCCGGGCGTTGCGTGAAAGCGGCGGCACGGCGATCAGCATTTCTGACGAAGCATTGATGGAAGGCGTGAAAGAAATGTCAGCTCACCAGGGTGTCTACGCGTGTCCGGAAGGCGGAGCCGTCTGGAAAGCTGCCCAACAGTTGCTCGAAAGCGGCTGGATCAAACCGGAAGAAAAAGTCGTCCTCTTCAACACCGGAACCGGATTGAAATACAATCACCTGTTCTCAGTCGACGGCCTGCCGGTCATCGATCACAAAGATCCGACGTGTCTGGACCGGTTGTCGTAGGACACCGTCCAACAGTGCGTGAGTTG
>JBLFXD010000551.1:0-5261 GCA_047611045.1 Planctomycetaceae bacterium
TAGGCGTAGCAGAACCCGAGTGCGTAACACACGTCTGCCCGGTCCGGCATGATGAACAGCGTCGACTCCAGCCGGTCGATCGACTTCCGCAGCGTGTGTCGGTGCTGCGGCGTGTCGACCCGGATGATGCCACTCCCGTAGTCGTGCGGTTTGACGATTTTCGGCAGCGTGAAACCTCGCGAGCTGAAATCGCACGGCGTCAGTCGCCCGAACTGACGGAGATCCTTCATGACCTGAGTGACCAGTAATTCGGTCTCGTTGATCTCACGCAGCGTCCCCGGGGACTTACTGACTGAACCATCAGGATGCCGCAGAAAGCCGGCGATCAAGTCGACGTTCGCTGCCAGCTTCTGCGGCAACTCTTTGGGAGTCGACACGAACTCAAAATCGCGAACGGTCTTTCGGGACGCGGCATGCACGAGTTTTCCCGACACGATGATTTCGAAACCGTTTTTGTTCTGCTCGTCGATCGTCCCGTGGATCAGATAAGCCGCCGCGCGAGTCGGCAGTGATTTCGGAAGTCGCGACTGATCGACCAGACCCGACTGCACCAGATCCAGCTCGTTCAGTAACTGAGTCATGTTCGAACGTTGCAGGACGAGAAACGGTGATCCGGGTGCTGTCTCCGAGTTGCCTTCTGCTGCGGCTCTTCCGTCGGATTTGTTTCCGTCGGATTTGTTTCCGTCTGAATCGGCTGGCTCAAGATCGCCCCACCGGCGCAGCCGAGTGGCGATCATGTCTCGCAGGCCAAGCTCCATCGGCTTCAACCGGTCGAACCGTCCGAGACTTTCAAACGGAGCGACAGCCACCGTCACGACCGCGTCGCTTGGCCTCGCCGCAACGGCCGACAAATACTTCGCAATGTGCGCTGCCGCCAGATCAACGCTCAACGGCTCCACTGGCGTGACGACAACTCCGCGGATCGCCCCTGTCAGAGACTCGACGATTCGCACCACCACGTTTTGCTCCGCCGAGTCTCTCTTACCAGGCAGCAGTTCCATCGTCAGAATCAAATCGGCGTTGACCAGCTTGCCAAGCCGAAGTTTCTTCTCAGACGACTTCGAAAGATCAACACTCAGAGCAAGCTCGTGCAGGACGAGATCGATCTGCTGCCGCTCCACCACCGAGAGCCGACTGTCCTGGGCGACTTCCGCTTCCAGCAGCGCCAGCAACGAAGTCGCCAGTTCACGATTCTCGGCATCGGCGCCCTTCGAAACGGCAATCGTCAGGGCAACGGTCGTTTCTTTCGACTCGTCGGCGGCAATCAGAACCGGCGTGTGAAACGCGGCCAGCGCCGCCAGACCGAACACCGTAATCAGAATTCGCGAGTTCATCGCCGGGCCTCACAGGAGCAATCGAGTTACGGACAACACAAGCAGCTTTCAGGAAACAGTCCGACAACTACTTTTTCTTCCCACCCGCCTTCGCTGGGGAAGAAAGTTTCGGCAGCATTCGTTCGGCGATGCTGGCGGCGGCCTCTTGAAGGGCTGTCTTGCCAGCGATGTGTTCGGCGAGGTCGACGGCGACGGCTGTCTGACGATCAACAGCCAGCACCTTGCCGGATGCTCGATCCAGGGCTTTCACTTCAAGCCGGGCTTTCACGGAAATCAGATTTCCGTGTCGCGATGCGAACTGACTGAATCCTTCGCCGGTTAGCACGACGTCGGCGTCCTTACGGTTACCGTCTTTGCTATCGATGACTTCGAAGCCGAGTTCTTTGCAAAAGAGCGTCAGTTCGGTTTCGGCGGCCGGGTCGTAAGTTGTCTGGCCAATGTGCCGTTCGCGAATATCTAACCAGACAGACGGTCGCTTGCCCTTACCTGTTTTCTTAACCAGCGCTGCGAGACGGTCTTCTTTGGTGACCGACCTGGCGACGAGGTCTTTCGCTCGTGCCGTAATGGTCGATGCGACATTCTTTGCAAGCTCTTCAACAAGGCCATCGAGTTCGTCGTCGACCGCACCTTTGACCGACGCTCCCAGCACGCGACTGGTTTCCGTGCCGATGATCTTCGCGACGAGGTACATCTTGTCGCCGACAACGAGCACCGATCCCGTCACCAGAATCTTTGCCCCAGTCAGATACCCAATCTGGGTCGCCTGGCCCGGGTTGATCAAACCAGAACGGTTGAGTTCCTGCTCAGTAAACAGCTTGTCGATCTCTTCCCGCTCGACCAGATACATCTCCGGATTGGTGACCAGGTTTGCGAACAACAGGTCCGTCACTTTGTTGCCAAGTTCCGCCGCGTCGCGACCTCGTTCTGCAAACGGAAAGACAGCCACCGGATAAACGGTGAATTCTTCCTCGCCCTTATCCTTCTTCTGAGCCGGCAATGTTGACGTCATCAGTAAGGCAATCAGCATTGCCGAACACAGGATTCTGAGGGAATTCATGAGACGCTCCTTAGGACACACAGGGGTGGGTGGTGTTTATTGATTGAGTGGTGATTGTTGTTGGAGTGTTGGAATGAAGCATTGCTGCACCGCCAGTCCAACGCATGTCTACGCCGCAGGCGTTAAACCCAATAGCCTGGGGTCAGCGAAGCGCCACCCCAGGAAATAAAATGGCCGATTCGCGTACGCTGAAAGCGTTCTACAAAAGCCACAGGTTGTACAACCTCGTTGGGGTAGTTTTTCGACAGGCTGGCTGACCTGGGGTGCGCCTCTGCGCGGCGACCCCAGGCTGTTGGGTTTAACGCCTCCGGCGTAACAAAACGGAAGGCGTTCTCAATTGGACTAAGTTCTGTTCATTGGCTCGCGTGGATGATTCATTTGAGGATTCAGTCACGTTGATGTTCCTGCAGGATTTGATTCAACAGGTATCTCGGTGTCGGGCCGTTCTCCCAGTGCTTGATCAGCCTGAAACCACAGAACATGAAACGGCCGTTAGTTTCGGGATACTCGATCGTCACCCATGGCCAGTCGCCGTCTTCGGATACTTCCATGCCGATGCGGCTTAGTCGCGTGCGAAGTGTCACCTTTGAACCAGCGAAGTTGTTGGTTCCTGGAAGAAATTGTGAATCCAGTCGTTTGTCGAATTCACGAATCACATGATGCTGCCGAAATCGCAACTCACCCAGCTGCGCGACGTTGGGTTCGCCTTTTTGTGATGCTTCACCGGGCATGGGGATGACGCCTTCCGACGGAGCCAGCATGAGAACCGTGCCGCCAGCCGCAGCGAAGCTCAACAGTCGTTCTGCGAGTCCGCGGTTTCGAATCAGCGATGTGCCCTCACCGACGATCACGTACGAGTGGTCATCTCGATCTTCCAAGGCGGCAGCGTTGCGAACTCGTTGATGAGGCAGTTCGATCTTCTCGAACAGGTCGACCGTCCGGCCCGCCGGATCGAAGAGCGAGAGTTTGCGTTCCTTCAAAGTCTCGCGCTGATCAGCAAACGAATCTTCCGGAAACAGCCAGAGCGATTTAGTCAGCGTCGCGACAGCGTCGTTCTCGCCGCGAGGCACGTAAGTAACATGGATTTCAGTTTTGAAAATCACTCCGTCGCGTACTTTCGGGATTCGAAGTTTGATTTCAGCCAGCGCAGTGTCATCGCGGCTAATCTCAAACTCACCACGATCCAGAATGCGTTGATTTGCGGAATAGTGCCACTGGATCCGGCCGTCGACGGCTGGGTCAGCTTTCGGCTTCAAGACGCGAAAATGAAGCGTTGTTTCCTGGCCACCAAACAGGGACGACCAGCGTTCAACCGGCACGATCGTCGTCGTTAAGTCGTCCGCCGCCTTCGACTCGGAGCAGGCGATCACGCAACACAACACCGCTGCGATAATGGAAGAAATACAGGGATTCATAATCAGCCAACCTTCTTATTGAGAACGGCGACTGTCTGGAAAACACGGTATTCAACACCGTTGGCGCCGTTTAGCAGTTCTTCAGACGACTGCCGGTCTTTCTGCACGCTTGAAAATGCTGCTCGAAACGGAGCTACTTTTTCGGTCGTGTCTGACTTGCTGTTTTCCGAAAAGCTCAACTCAGAATCAATCGCGACCATTCCGTCAGGCAACACGTAAGCCCACATCGTCATGGTCGATTGATCGTCGTCCTTCGCGGCCAGTTCAACGACCTCTTCACTTTGTGAAATCACGTCGACAGACCAGGCACGTCGCCATTCGTCGCGCGAAGAAGATCGCTCTTCGACAATCACTCGCACCGCAATTTCCAGCGCGTCGCCCGACGACAACGATTCGTCACCCGCCGACGATCCATCACGTAAGCCCACCTCGAATCGCGAATCCGTTTCGGCCAGCCAGTTCAACTGTTTGCCGAATAAGCCTTTCATTTCCGAAAGAACAATCATTCGTTCGCGTAACTGACTCTCGCTCAGCCTTGCGTAGTCAGGAATCTCTGCCCGTTTATCACCGGCCTGACGGTGAC
This sequence comes from Planctomycetaceae bacterium, assembly GCA_047611045.1. Classification (GTDB taxonomy): domain Bacteria; phylum Planctomycetota; class Planctomycetia; order Planctomycetales; family Planctomycetaceae; genus JABMPE01. The sequence continues at coordinate 4,390 of JBLFXD010000551.1, forward strand.
TGCCGTGCCCATAGTCCGCCAACTGTGCCGACCAGATAAACGCCAGCAGAGCGAGCAGCGTTACGCCGACCAGCCTGCTGACAAGCGAAACTCGCCGCAGGCTGATTGGCCGACGCGTGTAGGGCGGCTCGGGCCGGCTCACTGCGGAAGTGGCGAATTGTCTTCGGGATGTGGCAACAGTTCGATCGGACGATAAATTTTCATCACCGATTGCTTTCACAATGCGGTCCTGCAGTTTGTCGAGGTGCTCGGAACTGACAGTTCGCTCCTCAGCCCAATCCTGTAGCAGGTTGTCCAGCGGGTCGCTGGGAAGATTCTCGTTCATGACAAGTGCTCCTTCAGGAGACGTTTCAGCTTGCGGCGACCTTCGTGAATTCGCCAGTGGATGGTGTCGGCTGAGCAGCCTTCGATGTCGGCTGCTTCGGCCGGACTGAATCCCTGCAGACAAACCAGCACCACCGCACCGCGAAGAGTCGGCGACAAACTGGCGACGGCTGTTTCAACTTCCGTTGAGAGTTCCGCTTGAAGTACTGCTCGATCGGGCGATGAGTCAGCCGACGTCACCGGATCATGCAGCTCTGATCGAAAGTCGACCGGCGATCGTGATCGACGCTTCAGGTACGAGTAAGTCGTGTTCATCGTGACTCGGTAGAGCCACGTCGAAAACTCGGCTCGGCAGTCAAAGGTTTCCACGCCGCGAATCGCTCGAAGAAACACTTCCTGCGTGACGTCGTCCGCTTCCGCATCGTTATGCACCATCTGAAACACGGTGGAACGAACGCGGCCGAGGTGCCGCCGCATCAGCTCGTCAATCGCATCCTGTCGACCGTTCTCACGGAAGAGTTTGATGAGCTGTTTGTCGGGCGTGTTGA
>JBLFXD010000552.1:0-5236 GCA_047611045.1 Planctomycetaceae bacterium
ATCCGCGGCCGCAATCAATGCCGGAGTTTGCGTTTTCATCACCGCAATGTGCTGATCCCCTCCTTGGCCGAGCGGTGGCTTAAGAATGACCTCCCGAAGCTGGCAGCTTCGGCAACGTTGCGGATGCTGCCAGCTTCCGTGGGAAGATTTTTATCTTCCACACACACCAAGTGAAAAAGGTCAACCATGCGAACACGACATCGACGGCTCATGGTAATTCTTCTGGCCGGGCCGGGACTTCTCGGGATCGGCCAGTTCTACGGACATTTCTGGCTGATGCATCCAGTTGGAAGCGGGCCAGCGGGGCGAGCTGTTGATCGCTCACTATTTGAAAACCCGTGGACCGATCGCTCCGTCGTGCTGCTCGGGCTGGGCGACAGCGTGACCGACGGTTTCGGAGCGTCCGGCGGAAAGGCCTACTTCGATCGGCTGGTGAAGAATCCGTCCGACGAGTTTGACGACATGCTCGGGATCAACCTGCGAGTGGTCATTCCGAATCTTGACGTCCACAACCTGTCGATGTCTGGCACGACGTCGCAGGAGCTGGTCGATTATCAACTGGCTCGCCTGCCCGAAGTTGAGGACGGCACGTTCGGGATCGTCGTCATGACGACCGGCGGGAACGACATCATTCATAATTACGGTCAAACGCCGCCGCGTGAAGGAGCGATGTACGGAGCGACCTTCGAACAGGCAACACCGTGGATCGCGAACTTTGAAGTTCGACTCGGCGGGATCCTCAACAGCGTTTCCGAACACTTTCCCGGCGAATGTGCGATCTTCCTCGCCAACATCTACGACCCGACTGACGGAATCGGTGACACGATCAACGCCGGGCTGCCTCGCTGGCCGGACGGTTTGAAGATTCACGCGGCGTACAATCAGGTCATCGCCGACGCCGCACAGCAGCGCGAGCATGTTTTTCTCGTCGACATGCGGGGCGAGTTTCTCGGCCACGGCATTCATTCGCGACAATTCTGGCGACCGTTCTACCGATCCGAGGATCCAGGATACTGGTACTTCGACAATCTCGAAGATCCGAACGACCGAGGCTACGATGCTCTGCGGCGACTGTTTCTTCACGGAATGTCGCGGACACTGCCAGCGAAGTTCGCCATGACCGCGAGTAATGTTGCCTCGAAAACAACCTCGAACTGATGCCACCAGCGCAAGAGTACGTAGGTTATGTCAAGCTCCGCGCCGGCGTAACAAAATCGAGTGGTACGCCTGCGCTGCGCTTGACATACCCGACGGTTCGTGTCGAAATCCGCAGTTCAAATTCCTGCTGCCGGACCAGACCGAATCGCCATGCCTCAACGTCTTCAGATACTTGAAGCAGACCTCGCCAGTGATGACGCCGAAGTCGTCGCGAAGGCTCTCGACGAGTTGGCGGGTTTGCAGACGGCGGATGCTGTCGAGTTGCTTTTTGAAAAAGTCAGCGACGAAACCTTTTCGGCGGCGAAGCTGGCTGGCGAAGCGTTCGGCAAGTTGGTCTCGGCTCATCCGAAAGTCGCTTTGAGGCATACCAGCAGCGATCTCAGGAAGTCGGCGATCGCTCATCTGAGTAGCGAGAAAGTTACCTCAGCAATTCCCGAGCTGGCTCGCGTGATGCATTCGAAAATGTCGCTCGACATTCGTTGTCTCAGCGCAGAAGCGTTGGGGACGATCGGGCAAACGTCCTGCGTACCGATTCTCGCCGAGGCCCGGCAGGACTCGACTCCTGAAATCCGAGCTGCCGCGTTGCACGGCCTGCAGAACATCATGCAGCTTGGTGGCGAGAAGGCGGTCATCGGATTCCTGGAAGACTATGATTGGACTCTGCGGCAGGCCGCGAAGGAGCATTTGGAAAGCACGGGCTGGGTTCCGAAGACGAATCGCGAAAAAGTTCTGTGGGGAATTATCCTCGGTCGCTTCGACGAAGCCGTCGCGTACGGACCGGATTCGGTTGATGCACTGGTTGATGCAACGCTGCACGTGGACGATGCTGAAGTTCGGCGTTGGTCGGCGGTCGCGCTGACTCGACTGAATTCTGAGGTCGCAACGCGGAAGCTTCGAAAAGCATTGAAGTCCAAAGATTCGGAAGAGCGTCAGGCGGCGACGGCAGCGCTCGCGATTCTGGGAGCGGCGGCTGACCCGGAAGGGCTGAGCCAGGCGGAAGTCGAAGCCGTGCCGTCGCCTTCGAACGTGCGAGAATCAGTCTTCGCGGCGGCCGCCCGAATGCTGACGTTAATCGGCCAGCCTTAACGGTTGAAAATCTGTAGGGTGGGCACTGCCCACCGGCGAGTTTTGGTGGGCGATGCCCACCCTACATCGGCTGAATCAAGGATTCGGCCAGTTCGACGCTCGAAAGCGAGACATGCGGAATATCCGATTGACGATTGCGTACGACGGCTCGAATTACGTGGGCTGGCAGGTTCAGCCGAACGGGCCGACCGTGCAGGTTGCCGTCGAAGAGGCGATTGAGCAGTTGACCGGCCTCGATGCCAGCGTGCTTTCTGCCGGGCGGACGGATTCGGGAGTGCATGCTCTGGGGCAGGTCGCCAGCTTTCAGACGGAGTCGTCGATTCCGATTGAGGGTTTTCGGAAAGCGCTTCACAAGTTTCTGCCGGACGACATTATTGTACGCGACGTCCAGGAAGTGAGCCTCGATTTTCATGCGACGTTTTCCGCTGTGCAGAAGCGCTACCGCTACGTGATTCACAACTGCCGAATTCACAATCCGTTTCTGCGGAATTACGTCTGGCATTTTCACCAGGACATCGACTCGGCCGCGATGCACGAAGCCGGGCAGGAGCTGGTTGGAACTCACGATTTTCGGAGTTTCGAATCTCACTGGCCGAACAAAGCCAGCAGTGTCCGCACGGTGAAAGAGGTCACGGTCCGGCGGCAGAACTACTGCCCGTTGTGGCTGGGAGACGCCGATCACCAGCCGTCAGACGACGACTCCGGCGACTTCGTCTGGCTGGAAATTGTCGCGGACGGTTTTTTGTACAACATGGTCAGAGCGATCGTCGGCACGCTGGTTCCCGTCGGGCGAGGCCGCTGGGACGGCGACGACATTCGGCGAATTCTGACCGCAATGGCTCGGTCCGAAGCCGGCGACACGGCTCCGCCAACCGGGCTGTACCTGGTCCATGTGGACTACTGAAAGTTTCTCCTGGCTCAGTCGTGATTTTTAGCCACGGATCGACACAGATTAGCACAGATAAAACGGATGCTTCATGCGGCCATCTGTGTTTTATCTGTGAATTCTGTGACTCTTTCCTAAGAGCAAAAGCAGCGGAGAGGGAACCACGGAAAACACGAAAAGACACGGAAGAAATGATGTCGTTTTCCGTGCCTTTCCGTGTTTTCCGTGGTTTGAATCTTCGGGATGCGCATCGATCCTGCTGGGCGAAATTCGGCATTTTTCGAATAAATCGAAGTTTGCTTACCATTTCCGCGAACCAGTCGTCGATTGTTCTGGTCAGAGCAGCCAGGAGACGGTACAGACTGTATCATCAGCAGCCTGATAAAAAGTGCTCCTCTCAATGCCGCATGGTGCGGCGATCAAATTCGCCTTCGATTGATCACTGACACGCTCGACCTGACTACAGTTCGATCGTTGATCACAATCGAAGGCAACCGGCTCTGAGCAAATTCCAGAAAGGTTCACAGAGCCAACATCCTTCGTCCGCGGGAAGACCCGCAAAGGTGCTCCGATGTTTAACGCACAGATCAACACGATTCAGCCGACCCAAATCAATACCACGACAAATGGTATTCTGGTCAATGGCGTACGTGGTGAAGGCGTAGAACGTCGTTTGAAGCGCCGGGACTGCGCCTCGAAACGCTCGTCCGATGCCTCGCTAATGGCGTCAATGAGCGATTCATGTGGCTGTCCGATGCCGTCCCATTTAATGGGACATTCGGAAGCCTGGCAAGGAGCCTATCCGGCCCCGGCAGCCAGGCCAGCCGCAGCCAGTTTGCCCGCCCCAATATGGGGAAGGCTTGTCGTGCTGAGAGCTCTCTCGAGCTGAAGCAGTTGACCCAATCCTGCAAGTCGCCTTTCGAGACGTCTTGCAGAAATCAGGTCAAGGCAGGCTGAGGGAGCCCGGTGGCTCAGTTCAGGCAGTTCGCTCACGCAGCAAACTGCTGACAACTGAAACTTCCGAGCATCCTCACTTTCGGTCGTGCTGGTTCGAGCTCCTGCTGAATTCTTCAGTTCGGAATCTCGATTTCAGTCGGCTCGGCCCGCTTCATTGCCCGTCGAAGTTGCAGGCGTTTCTGCATGCACTCGCCTCTGCGAAGCCATTCGCAGTCGCAACTTCGACAGACACCTGAAGCAGGCTCGAAAGACAGCCCGCCACACGACGAACGGCCGAGGTCACCAGCTCGTCTGCCAGATGGGAATTCACGTTCCCAGGCAGCGACCCGATGATCCAAGGCCAACGTTCGACGATTCGGTTCAGGCAAACGTTCTTCTAAACGCCTGAATTCTTCATCACTAAATGCCGCGGCACATCACGCTGCGGTTCAAATAAACGAGGTAGATTAAGATGGAAGACACTCGAATGATCGAGTTGGTTCGACTGGCTCAGGACCAGGACCGGGAGGCTTTCGGCCTGCTGGTCGAAGCGTTTGAGCCGACTGTTTACAGCATTGTTCTGCGAAGACTGCGAGACAACTCCGAGGCTCTCGAGTTGACTCAGGAAATCTTCATCCGAGCGATGCGGAAGATCGGTCAGCTGCGTGAGCCGGAACGGTTCGCTGGCTGGCTCCGGCAGATCGCCGTCCGAATGGCGATCAACCGGATCGTACGACGTCCGAAGGAAGCTCTGATCGAGTCGGGAACGTTCGACAGCTTCCGAGCGGATACGGTTTCACCTGTGGACAAGGTGCTGAAGACCGAACAGGCCGAGCAGGTCTGGTCGGGACTGACGCGGCTGAAGGAGCTGGATCGTGACACTTTGGTCGCGTTCTACATTCACGGCCAGTCTCTGCAGGAAATGAGCGACTCGTTCAGTAGCCCGATCGGAACGATCAAGCGGCGACTGCACACCGCTCGAAACCGACTGCGAGATGTAATGGGCGACTTTCAGCCCGTTTGACGGACCCGTGCCTGAGGAATTTTGAAACAGTGGAATTTTGAGACAGCGGAATTCTGACAACCGTCGAATTCTGATGCCGACTGAAAACTGCTCGCAACAGCAGGGCTCAGTCAGCAAACATCCACGGCCGCGGAGTCACTCAATGC
>JBLFXD010000553.1:0-5212 GCA_047611045.1 Planctomycetaceae bacterium
CATGATCGTGATCCAGTAAAGCCACTCGCCGTACTCGTCGAAGTTGTTGGCCAGTTCGGCAAGCGTTCCGTTGAGCTTCATGATGTCTTTTGACTGCTTAAGCCCTTTTGCACTGAGGCTTGCTTTAAGCAGTCCGAACGCCAGCGTGCGCTGTTCTTCGTTCATCTCGTCGAAGCCGACGCCGCGACGTTTGTAGAAGTGACGGTTATCCCAGCTCCGCCATTCAATGTGGTCGACCGGGTACATTGTCCGCGAGACCTGCTCGTCACTCAGTTTGTCGAGCAGAGCGTTCGCCGCGTCGATGACCGGCTTCGTGCTGACGCCTGTCGATTCGATTTTGAAGAGTCCCGGCTCGACCTTCCCGCCAGACGTGATGCCAACAAACGGCTGAGCCAGCGACGCCTCTCCGCCACCGCGGCTGGGAGGCTGGGCATTCACCGCCAGCATCGCGAACACGCCCACAACGATTGAAAGAGCGGCGATCTTCTTGAATGGCGACACGGAGTTCTCACTTTCTGCGAATGACGACTGTGGCGAAAGAAGTTTGTAGTGTTGCGCGGCGGTTTGACACTGGCAACTGTCAGCTCCCAGACTGACGAACTGCTCGCCTGTGAACCGGTTTTTCGCCCGGACTATCCACACCAGAAAACGCTTACGAAGACTCAGTTTCAGCGCTTTCAGACAGGCTTCGCGTCGTTGTGAAAGCACCTTGATTTCACTATCATCCGCGTTCTGAAATGACGCCCGGAAACTCGGGAAATCCCTTAGTTTTCGGGCGTTTTCTACGTTCATCGATTGCGTCGAATTGACCGCCTTGCCGCCCTGTTGGACGAGGCTCGATTCGAGACGAAATAAAGCCGCGTAAGGAGACACTGCATTGTCCGTCGGAAACGGTGAGTCGGGTGATATTTCGGTCCCGGAAGAGCGAATTCAGCAACTGGATATTCAGGACGAAATGCGAACGTCCTACCTGACGTACGCGATGAGCGTCATCATTTCGCGAGCTCTGCCTGACGCTCGTGACGGTCTCAAGCCATCTCAACGCCGCATCCTGGTCGCGATGGGTGATTTGAGCCTTGGCCCGAACACCAACCGAATTAAATGCGCCAAAATCTGCGGCGACACCAGCGGTAACTATCACCCTCATGGTGAAGGTTCCGTTTATCCGACACTCGTTCGCATGGCCCAGAACTGGGTGATGCGACAGACGATGGTCGACAAGCAGGGCAACTTCGGATCGCTCGCCGGACTTCCAGCCGCAGCCATGCGATATACGGAAGCCCGACTTTCCGCCGCCGCTGCCGACATGCTGGCAGACATCCAGTACGACACGGTCGACTTTGCTCCGACGTACGATCAAAGTCGCACCGAACCCGTCGTCCTGCCGTCGAAGTTTCCGAACCTGCTCGTTAACGGGTCGACGGGCATCGCGGTCGGAATGGCAACCAGCGTCCCGCCGCACAACCTCGCGGAAGTCGCCGACGCCGTCATCATGCTGGTCGACGAGCCGGAAGCGACGATCGATCAGATCATTGACGTCCTGCCCGGTCCCGACTTCCCGACCGGCGGCATCATCTGTGGCCGATACGGAATCCGTAAGGGATACCAGACGGGTCGATCGACACTCACGCTTCGCGCAAAGACACACTTCGAAACGGAAAAGAAGGCCGACGTTATCGTCGTGACTGAAATCCCGTATCTCGATACTCGCGACCGAATTCGTGAGAAACTCGAAGTCCTCGTTCGAGACGAGCGGATCAAAGGCATCTCGCGAATCGTCGACCTGACGGATCGTAAGACACCGAGCTGGCAGGTGCGGCTGCACATCGTGCTGAAGAAAGAAGCCGACAAAGAAGTCGTGCTTGCTCAGTTGTTTCAGTTTTCGCCGCTGCAGACGACGGTCAGCGTCATCATGCTGGCGTTGGTCGGACAGCGTCCGAAAACTCTAAACATCAAGGAGATGTTGCAGGAATTTCTCCGGCACCGAGTCGACGTCATTCGACGCCGGACCGAGTTCCTGCTGGCTGAATCTCGAAAACGGAAACACACGGTCGAAGGCCTGATGGTCGCTCAGGTCAACATCGACCAGGTCATCGCCACGATTCGAGCAGCATCCAGCCGTTCTCAAGCCAAGGAAGACCTGCAGAAGATTCTGGTCCCTGCTGAACTGGTCGCTCGCGCACTTGGCGAAGATGGCTTCCGCAACTACACCGAAGAATACGGCGTGCAGGCTGACTACTCACTGTCGCCGAACCAGTCCGAAGCCATCGTCTCGATGCAGTTGGGCTCGCTGGCAAATCTCGAACGCGAGAAGCTGCAGGGCGAGTACCACAAACTCCTCGACGACATCATCGGTTTCCTGCTGCTCCTGTCTGACGAAGCGAACATCCTCGCTGTCGTCCGCGAAGACATGGAGACTCTGAAATCGAAGTACGGCGACAAACGACGCACCGAGATCAGCGAAGAAGAATTGTCGAACGTCAACAAGGACGACCTGATCACCGAAGAGACAATGGTCGTCACGCTGTCGACGCGCGGCTACATCAAGCGGACTCAGCTGATGACGTATCAGGCTCAGAACCGGGGCGGCAAAGGGATCACCGGCGGCAAGAACAGCGAAGAGGATGCGATGGAGCACCTCTTCGTCACCAGCACGCACGCCTGGCTGCTCTTCTTTACGAACTTCGGCAAGGTCTACTGGCAGAAGGTCTACGATCTGCCGCTGCAGGGCCGGACGGCGAAAGGCCGAGCGCTCATCAACCTGCTGAATCTGGCCGAAGGCGAAGAAGTCGAAAACTGCATCGGCGTGAAAGACTTCGACGACGAACACTTCCTGCTCATGGCCACCAGGAATGGTGTCGTCAAGAAAACGGCGCTCACCGAATACAGTCGCCCGAAGCAGGGCGGCATCATCGCGCTCCGCCTCAAAGAAGGCGACGAACTGGTCGACGTCGTGGTCGTCGGCCCCGGCGATGACGTTCTGCTGGCGACAGCTGCCGGCATGACGATCCGATTTCCGCATACCAACGCCCGAAAAATGGGACGAGCAACCGCTGGCGTACGAGGAATCAGACTCGGAAAAGGCGACGAACTGGTCGGCATCGTTGTTGCCAATCCAGAAATGTGCCTGCTGACTGCCTGCGTAAACGGATACGGCAAACAAACACCGTTCGGCCTGGGCGGAACGGTTCCCGATCTGGTCGAAGACGACGAGACGGTCGATTCAGACACCGACGTTCCAGAGGATGCGGATCCTGAGGCAGAACCAGCCGAGACCGACACGGAATCGGCTGACACCGACGCGGCAGAAGTGGAAGCCGAAGGCCAGACGGAACGCAGCGGGTTTCATTACCGCTCGCAGAATCGCGGCGGGAAGGGCATCCGGGATATTCGAACGACAGCCCGAAATGGCAATGTGGTGGCGATTCTCGCAGTTTCAGCCGACGACGAAGTTTTGATGGTCACAACTGGCGGGAAAATTCAGCGACTTCGTGCCGGCGACATCTCGGTTGTCGGTCGAAATACGCAGGGTGTGCGGATCATCCGACTGGAAGGCGACGACAAGCTGGCCTCAATGGCGAGAATCCCAAGCGAGATCGTGCTTGAAACGACCGCTGTGGACGTTCCAGCCCAGCCAGAAAGCAGCACTGAGGCTCCGGCCGCAGATTCTGACACTTCTACCCCGAACCCGGACTCAGAAGCTGAATCTGGCGGCGAAGAGGTGTAGACTGCCGCCTTCCCGCTCAATCTGCAGCGGCCTGTGCTGAAGAGACAAGGATGGGAACACTGATCGACGCTGATAACCGCTAATCGATCCAGTGAAGGGATTAGCGTTTATTGCCGTCGATCAGTGTTCCTTTTTTATTCCGGTCACGGCATGGGCCTTCTCAAAATGCCGCTTGCAAGTCTCGCTGATAGTCACGAGTAAATTCCAAACACAGACCGAGTTCCGTCTGTCCGACGAGAAGTCACAGGTGCCTTTGCTATGCCGATGTTCCAAGAAGATATCAACCTGATCACTCGCCCAGGCGAAACGGCAACGGGCGAGCCAATCATCAAAGGCAATTACGCGTTCGTCAGCCTCGGGTGCCCGAAGAATCTGGTCGACAGCGAAAAGATGCTCGGGACGCTGGCACTGGATGGGTACTCGCTGGTTTCCGATCCGGACGGTGCCGACTTCGTGATCGTCAACACGTGCGGCTTCATTGAAAGCTCACGAGAAGAATCGAAGTCGGTCATCCAGGAAATGCTCGACCTCAAAAAGGAAGGTCGCACGAAGGGCGTGATCGTCGCGGGCTGTCTGCCGGAACGAGTTGGTGGATCACTGCTGGAAGAAATGCCCGAGATCGATCACATCGTCGGCGTCTTCGGTCGCGACGAAATTCACCGAGTCGCTGACCGGCTCGTCGGCGGCGCACGCGAGCAACGAGAACTGTTCCGCCCGGCTCCGATCAAAGCAATGGACGATACGGCTCGGCTGCGAATTACGCCGGCACACTTTGCCTACCTGAAGATTTCAGAAGGCTGCGACCGAACCTGCACCTTCTGCTCGATCCCTTCGATGCGTGGCAAGCATGTCACCAAGCCAATCGAAATGGTCATTCAGGAAGCAAAAGAACTCGTCGAGGACGGCGTCCGGGAATTGATCGTCGTCGCTCAGGACACGACCTATTACGGCATGGACCTGTACGGCGAAGTTCGCTTGAACGCTTTGCTGAAGGAGCTGGAAAAGGTCGAAGGCCTGGACTGGATCCGGCTGATGTATCTTTACCCGGTTAACTTTACAGACGACATCATCGAGACGATCGCCCAGTCGCAAAAGATCATCCCGTACCTGGACATGCCGCTGCAGCACATAAACGACACGATGCTGAAACGGATGCAGCGCCGAGTGAACGGCGCGCAGACAATCGAGTTGGTCGAAAAGCTACGCGCGGCGATTCCGAATCTCGTCCTTCGAACAACGTTCATCACAGGCTTCCCCGGCGAAACCGAGGAACAGTTCGAAGAACTCAAAGAGTTCGTCCGTAACACCGCCTTCGAAAGAATGGGGGCTTTCACTTACTCGCTCGAACCTGGCACGCCAGCCGTGAAGCTGGAAGACCATTTGCCGGAAGAAGTCAAAGAAGCTCGTCGCGACGAGCTGATGGCCATCCAGCAGGAGATCGCTTTCCGCTTCGGCGATTCACTCATCGGCTACGAGCTGGACGCG
>JBLFXD010000554.1:0-5191 GCA_047611045.1 Planctomycetaceae bacterium
CCAATTCGAATCATCTCACGTCCTGTCTATCAATAAGTAGATTCCAGATTCAGCAGACCTCATTCCAGCCGGTTTACAAGAACCACTAATGAACACGAATAAACACTAATTCTGGACAGTATTGGTGTTTATTCGTGTCGATTAGTGGTTCCTCTGCCTTGGCACAGCATCAGTAGAACAACCGACTACGACAGCGGATAAATGGGTTTTCGAACCCTCTGCCACGGGAACGTAGTCACGTCACTCGAACAGGGTCCGGCGGTTCCAACGGTGTAAGTTGCGCCCGTGATTGGATCGTAGGCTCGGCGATGTGCGACGGCGGCTTTGACGCCGATGACGCTGCAATCTTCGGGAACGATTCCCTGACTGCGGAGCTGACCAAGATCGAATGGCGGAGTTTTCCGAGAGGTCAGCAGAATCGAGACCTCGCCGCTACGCACGACAGCGCATCGCCCCATGTCGATATGAATTCCGTACATTGAAGCCAGATGGCTGTTGGGATCTTCCAGGTCGAACTTTCCGTCGCTGACTGAAACGAGTTCGACTTCCAATTCGACCGGCTGGCAGAACGATGAGCTGTCGCGAGCTCCTATCGACACTTTGACGCAGTTACCTGGATGGTGAGTTGCCAGTTGCGAAACTGAAACCGGATCGTTGATCACGCAGACTGACTTCGTGAACTGTTCGTCGAGCAGGAATTGAAGAAGTTCGGTCGTGTCTCCAGGGGCTCCGCCGCCGATGTTGTCAGCAGGTTCCACGACGATGACTGGAGTCCGACCGGCTTCGACGTCGGCACAGATTTCGTCTCGGCAGTCAGCGAGTGGGCGGTCGACCTTGTTGCCGTCGGCCTGATGTTCGATCGCCCAGTCAACGAGCCGCTGCAGCTCTTTGTGAGCGGTCTCCGATTCACCGAACGTGACAGCCGCGAATGTGACGCCAGTGTCTGGTGTGTCGGCGAAGGAGAATCCGCCCATCACGTTGACGGCGGCGATGTCTTCGTGTGTTGCCTCGACCTCTCGCGCCATCCACCCAAGTGTTCGCATCGGATCGTCGGCCGTGCCCGTGCCGGTCGGCGGCCACATGATTGGCGGTTGAGCCCAGATTGAAACTGGTTGCTGCTTTGTCGTCAGAATTCTGTCGAGGAGACGGGCGGCTCGTTCGGCGGTTTCGCAGGCGTCGGTGTGAGGGTTGTTTCGGTAGGCGACGAGGCCTTGAGTCTGCTCGATCGTCCGTTGCGAGATGTTGCCGTGCAGGTCGAGGATGCCGCAAATCGGAACCGACTGAGCGCCGGGCAGCTGGCGAATTCTTGAGATGACCTCGCCTTCGACGTCGGGCAACGATCGCGTCACCATCGCTCCGTGCAGGACGAGATAGATGCCGTCGACTTCGTTTTGAGAAAGCATCGGCCCGGCGACCGACTCAAAGTTGGACCAGAAATGGTCGAACACTTCGTCTTCGATGATGCCGCCCGGTGTCGCGCGAAGGTCGATAATCGGAGTGACTGACCAGTCGGATTCGTCCGCGACTTTGAGGAATCCAGCAAGAGGCGAGCCATCGCCGCGAGCTTCGAAAATCTCCTCGCCCAGCCGTTGCTGAAAATCGCTGAGCGGGATGCTGGATTCAAGGAACGTGTGCGTTTCGTGAAACAGTCCGGCGACCAAAACTCGCTTCGACATTGAACGTGCTCCGTTTGAGATTCCGAACGATTCCATTTGGACGAGCGATTTAGCGGCTGATCAACCGTCAGCGGCTATCCAAGGAATCCTCGCTCGCGGAGTTCCTGGACGTTGTCGGGGGCGCTGGAGACGACTCGCTCGGTTGCGTATTTCATGATGGCCACGCCGGCCAGTTCGGCAGGTGCGGTGAGGATTGCAACGTGCTCTTCTTCCTCGTCATCCAGCTGACGGTTCAGCTTGGCGACGATCTCTTCGACGCTGTCGCTGACGAGTTTCGATTGCTGGGTGCTGTTGGAGAGTCGCAGATTTCCAAACGCCATCGTGCGGGCGAGGATGAAGTCGACGACGCTGCCGAATTCTGAATCCTCAAAGAAGTTGTGGAACTCCGGGTGGATGTTGTCTGGAGTCAGAATCATCGGTCGATCAACTTTGACGCTGCCTTTACGAACTGAAACCAGATCGCCGTCGTTCTCGCCTTCGCAGACCAGGTAGTAGGCGAGGTCGGAATGTCCGAATGTGAACAGCGAATACTGAACTGGTCGCTCGATTTTGACGGCGTTCCAGATACGGCGGAATCGAAGTTCGTCTTCAAAGTCCGATGGGTACATCGTGCGTGGAATTCCTGATACAAAAAAAAGAAACAGGTGCGTTCCCACAAGGGAAGCACCTGTCTTTAAGCATAAGTTGTCGCTGCGAGTACCGCTACAAACTGGCAAAGCCGTCTCGCTGAAGAGTTGTCGCTAAAGCCAGAAGTACTTCTGAACGAACTCGACAACGTCTCCGAACAGGACGTAACCCAACGACTTCTGCCCGCAGTTAATCTTTGCTCGAACTTCGGCTCCGATTCGCGGTTGACGTGGGAGATCCGTCTTGTCGAACTCGCAGAAGACCATGACGACGCTCCCGGCTTCCTGAGAGGAGTTCGCGCGTGTTGAGACTTTGGAAATTTTGCCCTGGAATTTCTGTTCGGAATCGGTAGCGAGGACGAATTCGACCGGTCGAGCAAAATCATTGCCGTTGGCTTTGACGGCGTCGAGGAAGTGTCCCATCCGTTTCTCTTCGACGTCGAGTTCGAGCTGCCATTCGCCATCATCATGTTTAATTTCGAGCAGGACTTCGCCGCGTCGAACTGGTCGGTTCAGGAGGAGTTGCTCAAGTTGAAAAGTCGCGATGACTCCCGAAATTGGGGCTCTGACGCTGAGTGAGGCAATTCGGTCTTCAATGATCACGATCTGTTCTGCTAGAGAAGCCATTTCTTCCTGAGTCTGCTTCATTTGACCTTCGTACTCGTTCCGCTTGTTCGGATCGGTCGTACGCTGGTTGAGGGTCGTGTGGATCGTTCTAAGCAGCGCCTCTTTGGATTTGAACTCTCCAATTGCCGCAGTTCGTTGTGTCTTCAAATCAGGGTTCTTGATCTGAAGCAGAAGCTGGCCTTCTTCAACGTGCTTGCCGCTTTCGACCATGATCTCGATGACTTCGCCGTCCCACGGCACAAAGACATCTTTCTGGACGACCGGCATCATTCGTCCCTGGCCCTCGACGCGGTAGTCCCAAGGCACCATGACCATCGCCGCGACGGCGCCTGCGAGCAGCAGAACGACCAATGCCGCCTTCAAGCCGTTGCGACCTTCGAGGAATCCGAAGACCTTGCCGAGGCCTCGCCACAGAGGCATGAGAAACAGACGGTTGTACTGTTTTGCGTTGTAGATTGAGGCTCCGACGTGATCGGAGATCAGGTCACCCTTTTCCAGGACTCCGGCTTTCGGCTGACTTTCGGCGATCTGTTCAATGATGATCCCACCGACGGCCTTGCGAACTTTCTCCTTCGGACGGCCGTTGGAATCCTCTTTATCGATGACCGGGTCCGGCTTGAAAATTGGAATCACGGTCACCATGCGGGAGCCGCTTTCCTGCACAAAGTCAGCGAGAGCACGTTCAACCTTCGGCGCCAGATGGTCGACCTTTCCGGTGTACTCCATCTTTTCGTTGGTGCGGATGACGTTCGAAGCAAGCTTCGTCATTTTGCGAACCAAGTTCGCTCGTTGATTGACACTGTCCTGCCCGCTGATTGCTCGAACTACCGTTTTGCGACCATCGAGAACGGCAACGCTCATCCGGTCGCACCCGACTAAAAGTCGTCCGTCGTTGGCCGCAGTGAATGCGACCTCTTTGACGTCGAGCGATTTATGCAACTGTAGAACGAACTGTTCGAAGTCTTCGGCGATCTTCGAGACGGCCATCGACGAGTTGGCGTCTTCCTTGCCCTGGTTGTCGAGATAACGACACGCGTAGCCAGTCATCTGCTCAACGAACTGCAGAAAACCCGGCCTTGCCTGCGCCGGAGTGTCGTGTCGCTGGAAGATTTCGACGACGCCGACAACTTCTTTATTGCTCTGCAGAGCGGCGAGCACGAGCATGTCGTCCGTCGGAAGTTTCTCGCTGGTCTCGGCCGGGTGGTAGGTGCACGCCTGGCCGTTGGACAGGACCTCGGTCAGAAATTGCTGGTTGACTGACATCGCGTCAGGATTTTCGTGAAATCCCGTGTTGCCGAGGCCGATCTCGTGAAGCAGTTCGAGTCGATTGGCATCGTTTCGCAGCCACACGACGCCCGCTCGAGCCCCCACTGCCCCGACCACTCGCTTCAGGAATTCGTTGAAGAATTCCTTGGGCGGCATGTTCGATCGGGAATGTTCTTCGATCTCCCGCGCAAGCTGAATGATCTTGTCGCGGACTTCCTGGACGCTTGAGTTGGACATGGCTGGCTCAACAGTGTCTGGGCGGCCAAATGGCCATTATGGTGTTGCTCTGGGATGTGCGATTTGGTTGGCCGAGCTAGGCATTTACGGCAGTAAAAGCGCCAACTGGCGACGACGCTCGCCAGAATTTCATGTCAAAGCCCGGACTTCTGACAGTTTTGTACAACGTATTGCCAGGTCCCGAAAGCCCAATCCGGCAACGGGTTGGACGCACGAAAAGGGTGTCAGTTCCGAAATCCAGCAGTGAATAGCAGCCCGATTGCTTCTGATTGAGGCGAGCGATGGCTGTCCGCGAATGATTTTGAACGCTGCCGCATGTGACGACTGAGGAAACTGTGTCGACGGCGGTCGCAATTCCTTCAACGGGAAGCGTCGTTGCAGCGTGTGCCTGTCAAGGAGCCAGACTGGTCGGTCGAAAACTCTACGAGCCCATCACATCTCACATCTTTTGGCTAACGAACCGAACGAGCCACTCAATCGCGAGTGGCGCCGCTCGTTCAGAATGCAGATCCGAGCCAGTCTGGTTCAGAACTGCAGACAGATCGTTCGACGAAGGCACCGTACCCATCAATGGGCACTTATTGTCCGTATCTGGACAGAAGACGAGGCCTTGGAAGAGCTTTCCACACTTCCCACTCGCTACTACAATCCGCCGACTCTGCCTGTCTTCCCCTTCTTCCATGATTGGCAAGGCACGGTTAAGAGCATCCTGACCAGCAACATGGATCACCCGGATGATCCGCTGAGGAGCTTATGAAT
>JBLFXD010000555.1:0-5184 GCA_047611045.1 Planctomycetaceae bacterium
GTGATGCCTCCCGCACAGCAAACAGCGCCGACAGCATGCCGACCACGAAAACGGTGAGCAGCAGTGCCGCTCCGTTGGACCAGGGCGTGTCCGCTCCGGTGCTCAAGAGGTGAGGCAGCATCGCTAGTAGAGCGGAGACTGTTCCGGCGGCGAGGCCCCAGACAAGCAGCATCGCGTTCTCCGCAAGCACCATCACTGACAAGCTGCGTGACTGAAAACCGACCGCTCGAAGTAGCGCGAGTTCCGATCGCCGCTCGACGACGTTCCTAAGCATGACCGTGGCCAGGCCGAGGGTGCCCAGCAAGAGACCAAGCCCACCGAGTGACTGAAACGTCGAGAGATAAGTGTTCTGCACAATGAGGAACGCGGTTATCCGGTCGGCGACGCGTTCGGCATCGAATCCGTACGGAGTGAGAGATCCTTCCAGCAGCGTGGCCAGCCGATTGACCTCGTCGTTGGAAAAGTGGCCGAAGTTTTGAATGCGTTCTTCATTCGCTCCGATCAGGAAGTAACGAAAGCCGGTTTGTTTCGGAAAGAGTTTGCGGAAGTTCGAGTCCGACATCAGCAGCACTCCCTGCAGGACGCTGCTGTCCAGCATTCCGGACACGACGAGTTCTGTTTGCGAGTCGGGAATCGGGATTGAGGCGCCGGGCGATTTGTGAAGGCTGTACATCAGCGTGTTCATGTCGCCCAATACGGGGACGCGGCCATCATCACGTTCGGCGGTCAAAAGGTTCCAGTAGTCCGCCTTTCGCTGGTCGATGAAACGGAATCCGCCGCGTTCAAGCAGATCATCGGGTACGCCCAGAATTGTGGGCAGCGTCGTCTGATAAAGATTCAAGCAGCTCGCGTTTTCGCCGGGGCGGACGCGGAACGAGTACGTCTGCATTTGCTCCAGGAGGCGAGCGTCTTCCGAATCGGCCTCTGGTGAAATATCGAGTTTGATCCGCCCCTCCGGAGTCTGGAGTGAATCGAGAATCGGAGCGGTCGCTTCGGCAACCAGCGAGAAGCCGCCGTTGCCTGAATTGAATTCCGGAGCTTCGACTGCTGGATTTCGTTGGCCCGCGGCGACAGCCACAATGACGAACGTTGCTGATGCAATCAGCCCTGTGGAAAGAACACTGCGGGATCGATGCCGCGCAGCGTTGCGAAAGCCCAGTTGCGACGCTCCAGCGAAACCGCTCCCGCGAACTGCCGAGCGGCGGTCGCCAGCGAGCCATGCGGAGAGCTGAAACATGGCCGACGTCAAACTGACAATCCCAACGACGAAAAACGCCACCATCGGCCAGGAGAGTCCAGAGAAAGCTTCGGTCGACGGAACGATTCCCAAAAGTCCGGCGGCGAGAGCGACGAGCGAAAAGATTGCACCGTTTCTCGCCCACCTGGATCGACGCGCTGCGTGTGCCTGATGATCGGCTTCGCTCATTGCTGCGTCGGTGTCGCCGGCCAGGAGCTGCCGTGTCGAGATGTCGCGAAGACTTCGCAGCGAGAAGTACAGAGCAAGCAACGCAACGAGTATCGAGATCACGAATCCAGCAATCAGGCTAACCGGTTTTGTGTAGACAAAGAGGAATTGAGTTCGGATCGCGCCGCCCCACCAGTCAGGATGTTTCAGGGCGAAGATCATGAGCTTTGCATATCCGACAGCACAGACGGAGCCAATGATTCCACCGAGGCACGCGACAACCAGTCCCTCTTTCAGGATGAGTTTCCGAACCATGCGACGGTCGAAACCGATGGCCTGCAGTAGGCCGATGCTGGGTGTGCGGCGTTCGACTCCCAAGCGGAACAACAGACTGATCAGGATCATCGCCGACGCAATAACGAAAAAGCTGAAGCCGACAAACAGGCCGGTGAAGTCGGTCGTGCCGCTGGCCGCTTTGATTCCGTTGTACTTGACCGGCTGAAAGACCAGGCCAGTTTCCTGTGGATTCAGTTGGCTGATGAACGACGTCGCAAACTGCTCGGTTGCTTCCTCAAGTTTCTCTGGGTTATCGGTTGTCTCTGGAACGGCGACGCGGAGGGACGTCAAACTTCCGTAACGACTGGTCCAAAGAGATTTCGCCAGGTCCAGTGAAACGAAGGCTTTCGGAAGTGCTTTATACAGCTCCCAGTAATCGTCGTCCCGATCTGTCGGCCGATCGAGGTCCATCGGAAACGGCTGCTTCCAGTTGTTAAACGTTTTGGCGTCGGTGATGCCTTTGACTTCCGGTGTGAGGCCTCGATCGCTGGCGGTGACTGAACTTTCAAGCGGGACGACGGCCTTTACCTTAAGCGTGAGAACCTCTTCGGGCAGCTCGCCGTGGGAACCAACCTGGTGATACTTGATCTGAATCGAATCGCCGGGCTGAGCATCAAGGTCGGTCGCCAGCCAGTCGCTGAGGATGATCTCGTCGTTGTCGAGAGTGTCGACATTGTCACCGCTAACCAGTGGTCCGAATGGGGCCGCCGCTACTTCGGACAGGTTGACGCCGGCAATGATTGAATAGGCTGAGAACGCATCCGGTTTCTCGACATTGCTCAGCTCGTTGACCAGGTAGACCATGTTTTGAGCGACGGCTTGACCAGACGCATCCGCTGCTTTCTGGGCAGCCGTCGCAAACGAGTCTTCGAGAATCATCTGCTCACTCTCAAGCGCGAGGTAACCTCGATCGTTCTCAACGACTCGCAAACTAAGGTCTGCGAGCGAAAGAGATTCCGCAAGAGCCTGTGTCGTCTGAGCGGCGGCGTCGACTGCTTCTGGAGATTCTGACAGCTCGGCAGAATTGAGAGAGACAAAGACCGCGTTCACTCGTGCCGGCTTACCTTGTGGAAAGTCTTTTGACCGACGCACGGCATCCAGGCCAACGGCTTCCTGAAGATTCTCCAGAGACACGAACACGGCGAGCGGTAACTGCTGGCCGGGGCTGAGGTCGAAACGGCCGGTTCCGGATGTTTCCGGAAAGATCGCTTTGACGGTGAGGGGGACGCTTTGCGTGTCCTGGTCCTCGATTCCGCCGAGCTGGCTTTCGCGCGGAATTGTGGCTGGCATCTCGACCCACAGTGTGAGTTCATCTCCGACCTTCGCCTTAAGCTGTCGCGCGACGCGATCGCTCAGCACGAGTTCGTCGTCGTCGGGAAGCGAGTCGTCGTCAAACTCACTCATGTTCGCGAAGCGGTCGTCGATTCCGTAAACGCGAACGCCGCCAGCTCGGTCAGTGACGGTTCCGTCATCGCGCTCCCTGACCAGTGCGCCGTCCATGACTAACGCAGGAGCAACACTCTGCAGCACCGATTGAAGATCAGCGTTCTCGTAAAGAATGTCGGCCGTCTCTTCGCGAATGAAACGCGGAGAGTGCAATGCGAGGTCGACTCCGCCGAGCCGTTCGAGACTCATCGTCTTGAGACTTTCGCGAACCGAATCGCCCACGATCAAAGCGCCGCTGATGACGGCCGTCCCGGCGACCACTCCCAGGAACACGGCAACGTGAATTCGCCAGTAATGCATCAGGCTGCGCAGGATCAGCGTTGATGTCTTCATGATGGAGGCGTCCGGTGGGCGTCGGTCTGTGGTTCGTCGATTCCGTACCTGACCAGCGAGCGTGTCGCGAGTTACTGCGGAAGATTCGAATGGTACGCTCAATCAAACGTTTGAGAAGCGACACACGTCCGACGAGCTTCGAGTTCTGAAGTTAGGGATCGACGACTTCGGAAAAGCGATTGGTGTCAGGAGCGGCCGATGTCGAAGGTAGCCGGTCACCAGGGTCGAGCAGATGAACGCCGCGGAGATCTGCCGCTCGCCGAGCTTCGGCACGCTGGCGTCTGAATCCGAGCGGACGGCTGCCCGTGCTGGGCCCGATCGATTCGTCAGGATACGGGTCGTGGTACTCGGCAGCTCGATGTTCGGTTGCCGGATGGCGTGGCATCAGCTCCGGCATTTTCACGAAACGTGTGTCGAGCAGGCAGCCGGATCCCCCGAAAAGCAGAACCAGCATCAACGCGGTTTTCGTTGTGAGGTTAAGGCGTGTGGCCATGCGATTACTTACCGGGCGATAAATCGAAATACGAGGCGTGGTCGTCGATCAGCTGGCGAATCCAGTCCGTCTGCTGAGGACTGGCGAGGCGTGTGCAAGTTGAACGAGGAGCGGAGTATATTGCGGCCTTGCGAACGCCCCTAGACCGGTTTGGAGTGGCTGTTATGACTGAAAATACCGCCTTCGAGCTGCCACAAATGCCGGCCCGCCCGGTGGACGGACACAAGGGAACATTCGGCCGAGCTCTGATTGTCGCCGGAAGTCGTGGAATGAGCGGGGCGGCTTGCCTGGCTGGAGTTTCGTGTTTACGCGGCGGAGCGGGGCTGGTTTCAGTGGCGTGTCCGGTCGGGATTCAGGCGATCGTGGCTGGCTACGAGCCGGGGTATATGACGATCGGCCTGCCGGAAGGGGCCGACGGCCAACTTTCGATCGCGACGCAGGACGAAGTTTCAAAGATCATCGCCGGCAAGGATTCCGTGGGAATCGGACCGGGGCTCGAAACGTCTGCTGGCCCATCGGAACTTGTTCGCCGCATATTCTTAGAGGCGCCTTGTCCCCTGGTGCTGGACGCTGACGGTCTGAATGCGCTGGCTTCGGAGTTTCAGAATGGGCACTGGGAAGGACACGAGTATCCTGGCCCGAGGATTCTGACTCCTCATCCTGGCGAGTTTTCGCGACTGACCGGCGTGTCCATAGCTGAAATCGAGCAGCGACGTGCTGACGTGGCCAGAGAGTTCGCGGCAAAGAACAACGTCATCCTGGTTCTGAAAGGGCCAGGCACCATCGTGACAGACGGTGAGCGAGTTTCGACTAACGCCACCGGAAACTCGGGAATGGCGACTGGCGGTTCGGGAGATGTTCTGACTGGCCTGACGACAGCACTACTCGCTCGCGGTATTGACCCATTCGAGACGACAAGATTTGCCGTCCACCTGCACGGTCTCGCTGGCGATCTTGCCGCAGATGCTTTGTCGCCGTCGGGAATGATCGCTTCTGACCTGCCGCGCTTTATTTGCGAGGCTTGGAAACGCGTGTGTGGCGGCAACTAGATGTCGATCCGCCAATCGGTGTGGCTTGGAATCGGGGTTTTGTGGCAGACTTCCCAGAGTTTACAGTTTCTCAACTGAGACAGGGAGGTCTCTCATGCCAGGCAAGGCAGCCAAGGTTGTCA
>JBLFXD010000556.1:0-5181 GCA_047611045.1 Planctomycetaceae bacterium
GTCTACGTCACAGTCATCCTCCTTGCAGCTTTTACCGGAAATCTGCAAATCGTCGCTGGGGCATGTCTAAGTGTTGGCGTCATTTCATTCTTCGCAGCCAAATTGTGGCTATTCGCGTTGATCGCACGCGGCAGTGTCTTTGCAGCTATGTGTTGCGTCTGCGTGCCGTTTCTGTGGCTCTTTTTCGTTTCCGAGCACTGGATCATAGCGCGCTGGCCCGTTTGTCTCGGGGTTATGGGCGTTGCGAGTGTTCCGATTTCTGTCTATGCATTCGAAGTTGGCAAGTCGATGGGTTTTTAACTTGTGGAGTCATTTGACCAGTCGTTGATGGTCTCTTCGATTCGTCGGCGATCGAGTTCGTCGGGAGTCATCTCGGCCAGAGTGTGGCGGAGGCGGGAGATGGCGGCTTCGCGGTGGCCGGAGTTGTGGAGCATCCAGGCGTACTGGATGTGGACCAGCGGGAGGTCAGGAGTGCGGGCCATTGTGTTTTCCCACAGAGCCTGGTCGTTCTGCCAGACGGGCAGATGTTCGTAAGTGGCGATGACGAGTGGGATCGTCGCGGCCAGTGGAATGCCGATCCAGCCGCCGTTGACGGGTTGCTTACCAGAGGCGGAAAGTTGCTCGGAGCGTGCGGCTCGATAAGCGTCGAGGCGTTCGCAGCCCCATTTGACGCCGAAGCAAACCAGTGCGAAGAACGGGATGCTCGGCATGTAGAGGTAGCGGTCGTTCATCAACGTTGTAATCGGCGTCAGGTTGAGCACCGGCAGCAACAAGAGGAAGAACGACGCGGCGGCGAGCGGGACGAACGGGTGCGACCTGCGAACTTTCCAGCAGGCAAAGCCGACGACTGCCCAGCAGAGACTCGCCACAGCAACCTGCACCGCGATGCCGGTTGTCGCCGGGTTGTAGAGCACGCTCAACTGCCGAGGGCACAGCAGCATCGCGACGTAGTTCCAGAGGATGATCGAATCGACGGCCAGGATGTGCAGCTTGCTTAAGGCCATGTGATCGCGGATCCCACCCATCTCAGAGGCCTGAGCTCCCATCGTGATCAGCAGAATCCAGACGGAAAGCATCCCGGGAATGAACTGCCGCGTGAGAGCGTCGGAAAACTTCTTCCGGCACACGAGGATGTCGTAAAGCAGCACGATGGCTGGCACGACGACGGTCAACGCCTTCGACAGAATCGCCAGGGCAAAGAAGACGAGCCCCCACAGTTCCTGCTTCGCTGTCCGTTCAGGACGCATCACGCAGATCAGGTGAGCGAGAATGAACGCTCCAACGACGAGCCCCTTGATCGACGACACCCACGCGACCGATTCCAGCTGCACCGGGTGAATCGCAAAGAACGCCGCGGTCGCCCAGCCGACCGAGTTGCTCTTCGCCAGCCGACTGATCAGCACAAAGACCAAAGCCGTATTCAGCATGTGAAGCAGGACGTTGACGACGTGGTAGCCGGCCGGTTCGATCCCGAACAGCGTGTGCTCAACGAGAAGCGTGAAGATGATCATCGGCGAGTAGTTGCGGTTGATGACCTGCGTGGCGATGTCCCACAGATTCGACGGGTGCCAGCTGCGGATGTAGTCGTTCTTGAGCACGTACCACGGGTCGTCCCAGTTGACGAACTCAAAACTGTGCACCGGCCAGTAGACGGCTCCGGTCAGTACAACCAGAGACGCGGTCAACCATGTCGTGTTTGACCTGAGGATCTCTTTGAAGTTCCAGGAAGTCGATTCGGATTCTGTTTTCAACAGTTCAGTCATCACGACCTGTCCTGGCTTTTTCAGTGATTTCAGAGTCAACGCTACATGTGGAAAGTGTGCCACTGGCTTTGCCAGTGCTCTGAGCCGAAGTCCGCCGGCAGTTCGGCACTGGCAGAGCCAGTGGCACACGGCACAGAACGTGAACTTCCGGTTTTGGCAGCCTCTCAATTCAACCATGTCAACATAGCTCAGCCTCGCCGCACATCCGGCTGGAAGAGCCGCGTGAATCAGCATTCGACTTGCCGCAAACAGTCAATGCTGAGCAACGCGTTCGATCAGTGGTTTTGTCACAAACGGAGCGAACGCTAAAGTCACTCCAGCGTGTAAGACTCTGCCGAACCGGAAGCAATTACCTCCGCCGCCCAGGCAGTCGCGGGTTACACTTCGCGCGGGCGACGGCGACTCCAGACGAGGCAATGATTTCATGGCAGGAGCAGGCGGGATGACGGACGAGCAGGAACGACAGACCGACGAAGCTGCCGCTGACGGAGCGTCGTCAGAGTCCGTGGACCAGGTTCTGGAATCGATCAACCCGATGCTCGCCAGCGTTGCCGGTCACTCGGAGCAGAAGCCGCGAGTCATCGCCGTCATGCCGGCCTACAACGCCGAATCCACGCTCGAAAAAACGATCGCCGATATTCCTCGCGGCACGGTCGACGAGATCATCCTTGTCGATGACTGCAGCACCGACGGAACGGTCGAACTGGCAA
Source organism: Planctomycetaceae bacterium (assembly GCA_047611045.1). Taxonomy (GTDB): domain Bacteria; phylum Planctomycetota; class Planctomycetia; order Planctomycetales; family Planctomycetaceae; genus JABMPE01. The sequence continues at coordinate 2,474 of JBLFXD010000556.1, forward strand.
AGAAACTCGGCCTGACCGTGATCGCTCACGAGAACAACCGAGGCTACGGCGGGAACCAGAAGACGTGCTACGCGCACGCCTTGGAACGAGACGCCGACTACGTCGTGATGATCCACCCGGACTACCAGTACGACAGCCGAGTGATCGACGTCGCCGTGAAAGTGATGCAACTGGGCATTCTCGATTTCGTGATGGGTTGTCGGATTCGGACTCGCAAAGAAACGCTGGACGGCGGCATGCCCGTCTACAAGTACATCGCCAACCGAATCCTGACGACAATCGAAAACGTACTGCTCGGCCAGAACCTCGGTGACTTCCACAGCGGCTTCCGTGCTTACAAACGGGAAGTTCTCGAGACAATCCCTTTCGAATCGAACTCCGAAGATTTCGTGTTCGACAGCCAGTTTCTGGCTCAGGCCGTCCACTTCGGATTCAAAATGGGCGACATTCCCGTTCCCGTCCGCTACTTCGACGAGGCGTCCAGCATCAACTTCGGTCGAAGCTGCAAATACGGACTGTCGACTCTGGGCGTGATGGGCGTCTACTGGCTGAACCGCCTGGGCATTCGCAAGTCGAGATTATTCAAGGCCAAGTCGTAAGTCAGGCTCTGCCTGACGAAGTCTTCATGTCGGCAACTGGCTCTCGCTCGTTCCGTCCGGAGTCTGCCGGTCGAGTTCCCTTGCGGTCCATGCGGTCAGGAGCCGAATCTCCTCCGCGCATTCCTGCAGAGTTCGGTCCGGCTTGTCGACGATATCCAACACCTCATCCGTTGCTACTTCGAAGATGTTGCGCCCGCCGAGAGCTTCCTCGTACAGATCTTCGAACGAGTCACTGGCCCCAAGGTCCTCGACAAGTTTGTCGGTCGCGTAGAGATTCTCGATCGGGACATCCTGTGCCTCTGCCAAACGTTGCCGGAGTTCCACCGCAAGTTGCCGATCGATCTCCGAAATGTCACGGCAGAATTCAATATCGCTCTGAGGTTGTCGAGCCATCAGCTTGCGGCGAATAGCTTTCATTTTCTTGTGGTGTTCCCATCTGTCGCTCGCGACGCAAATGCAAATCGGGGTGGCAAGGTCGAGTAGGGTGAGCCTCGGAAGCGATCCGAGACTCAGCCCTCTCACAGAACCGTACGTACGGGTCTCGTATACGGCTCCTGTTTCAGATAGCTCAAAAAACTTGAGGCAGGGCTCCGGTTTCCACATTCGTCAGATCGAACAGCCCCTGTTCGGTCAACCAGCTGTTGGGCATGGCGTAACTCGATTGAGGACTCCTCGAACTTCGCCAGCGATGCATGTGCATCTTCGGGAAGTTGCCGCGGTAACCCAACTGACGTAACCGTCGGTGCAGGCGACTCGGCTTTTTCCATAATGCCAGCTGCTTCGCTCGCAGACGACGGCGGATCCAGGTCATCAGGCGAGCGAACTCGCCGCGACAGTTCGCCATCCGGAAGTAGTTCGCGAAGCCACGCAGCACCGGATTCAAATCCCGGATCACTTTGACCAGGTTCACCGGACTGGAGCGTCGCGTGATCCGCCTCACCTTTTCTTTGAACGCGGCGACCTTCTTCCGCTGGATGCGAATCCAGCGGGTTCCGATCTCGACGCCCTGGAACTTCACGCCGCGAGCGGCATGAGTCACGTGCGTCTTTTCCACGTTCACCGTCAGGAGCAGCGGGCCTTCCAGATAATCTGTCGCCACAACAAGTGCGTGATGAGCTGCCGATTCGCTCTTGCAGAGAATCAGAATGTCATCGGCGTACCGGACAATCCGATGGCCGCGACGCTTCATCTCCTGATCGAAGGCGTCCAGGTAGATGTTCGAAATCAGCGGACTGATCACACCTCCCCGGGGACTGCCGACTTCCGTCGACCGCCACTCACCATCGACCATCACGCCACTTTCAAGAAACAGCCGAATCAGATTCAGTACGCTTCCATCAGTGACGCGACGTTTCACCGCAGCGAGGATCAGGCCATGATCCAATCGGTCAAAGCATTTCGACAAGTCCCGGCACGGCCGGTTCATCAGGACGGTGTGGCGATGCGCGCTCGACGTCGAACGCCTTTCGATGCCGTGCCTAGCAATCCGCCCTCGGCGGTCGACGACCCATTGCCGTTCATACTTTCGAATGAACAGCGTTGCCTTCGACACGGCCTGCTGGCAGCTTCGCCCCGGTCGGTAGCCGTAGCTCGACGGATGAAACTCGGGATCGAATATCGGCTGCAGGATGTTCAACAACGCTTGTTGAACGACCCGGTCACGAACGGCCGGTATGCCGAGATGACGCTCGCCCCCGCCAGGCTTCGGGATCGTGACCCGCCTGACCGGCAACGGACGATACGTCTTCGACTGCAGTTCGTGAGCAAGACGATTCAGCTCTTCGCAGAGGTTGCCTTCGAAATCAGCTACACGCTGTCCGTCGATGCCGGGAGCTCCGGCAGCTCGACGCACCTTCGCGAACGCCACCTCAAGGGCACGCCGCTGCAGCAACCGATCGTAAAGGCTGTACCACACACGAATCACTAAAAGTCGTCCTGCTGTCTGCGTGTCTGTCGTTGAGCACTTTCCTGAGCGGGGTGCGTGCGCTAGCCCATGACTGGTGGACACCGGAAGGATCATGAAGAATCCTTTCAGGAGATCATTATGTCAGAGAAATCGAAGCCGCCACGTCGGTCGTTCAGTGATGAATTCAAACAGGACGCTGTTGA
>JBLFXD010000557.1:0-5175 GCA_047611045.1 Planctomycetaceae bacterium
AATACAGCTCGTCGGTGACGTACTCGGCGATCCTCTGATTGACGAGGTTGACGCAGATTTCGGCCAGCAGAATGACCAGGTGCGGCCAGCCATCGGCCATGTCCCGCAGCTGCTGAATACCGTCCGGACCCTGCCCCCCAGAATTCCGGTTCAAACGTCGGCCGGTCCGGCGATCCGGCCGGCCACAGCTTCGAATGTTCCAGCGGACGGGTCAACAGCGTGTCTGCGAGGTTGCTGACCATCTACTGGTCACCGAGTGTGACTCGACGATCGGTGAGAGCCTTCTTGAGACCGTCGACATTGGTCCTGGCAGGATCGAACCAGACGACTGCCATCCCGTCTCGGAAGCTGGCTGTGGCGTGTTCGACGCCTTCGACTCGGACGAGGATGTCATGCACAGCCAGCGAGCAGGCTTTGCAGTCTAGTCCTTTGATCGCGATTTCGACGCGGCTGAGTTTGTCGTTCGAAACTGCGCCGAGTATTTTTACCGAGAAAAGTCCGGTCGACAATTGGCGGACTCGATTGTTCAGCCGCTCAATGATCTGGTCGCGCTTGGCGTTTCGGAAAAGGTCACAATCCGGCGCGTATCGGAGAACTGCCTCCGCCGATTTGTAGTCGACTGATTCGAGGAATGTTTCTGGAACCTCAGTCATCACCTTGCGAAACGCGTCAACACGTTCCGGCATGAACAGGCCGATGACTCGCAGCTTGACGGCGTGATCTTCGGACACCTCGTACGTCGGAGTTACTGGCGGCTCCACGGGAGCCTCACCCCGGCTTCGTACCGGGTTTTCGACGTTCTGAAGATTCGCAGTCATCATTGTGCTGCGAGGGGGATCGATCGACGCCAATGAAAGTCGATGACTGTCGCCATGTGATTCTTCGATCGTTTTTGCATCGCCGGTAAACAGCGGGCTGCCGATGACTTCGTGAAGCAGCGTCCGGATTCCACCGTTCCGATCTTGTGTGCGGCGGACGATGTCTTCAATGAAGGGGCGATCGCTGAAACGAACGGCCCGGCCGGTTGCATAGACCGTGAACTGGCGTACGAGGTTTCGAAGCAGACGCGACGAATCCGAAGCCAGCAGCGTCTGGTATTCCTGAATACTTCCGAAGTCGCGACCGTCGTTAAGTTCTCCGCTGGAATCGACCGTTTGCCCCAGCTTGAAGCTGATTCCGATAAACGGATCGATCGACCCTCGTTCGGCCGGGTCACCTTCGCCGATGGATCGATACCGTTTGCGAAATCCGCCGATCACGTCGAAAGATTCCATCGCGAAACCTGGCGGATCGATCCGACGATGGCACGATGAGCAAACGGCATGTTCGCGATGCTTCGCCAATTGCTCGCGGATTGTCGTCGCGCCGCGAACGTCGGGCTCGATGGCGGACACGTTGGCCGGTGGAGGCTCGGGAGGTTCACCAAGCAGTCGATCGATCACAAACGCGCCGCGTGGAACCGGCGATGTCGTTGTGCCGTTAGCCGTGATCTTCAGAATCGATGCATGAGTCAGAACGCCTCCGCGTGGGCAATCGGCAGGGAGAGCGACTCGCCGGGTTGCCGCACCATCGACTTCAGGGATGCCGTAATGAGTGGCCAGTTTTTCATTGACCATCACAAAGTCAGACTTCATCAAATTCGAGACGTTCAGGTCCTTGTCGAGCAGTTCCCGAAAGAAGGCACGCGTCTCGGCAATCATTGAGTCCTGCAGGTACGGACTGAATTCAGGATACAGTTTCTTGTCCGGATCGTTCGCCGCGATCAGCCTCAGCTTCAGCCACTGCCCAAGGAAATCGTTGTTGAAACGAGTCGAGTGCGGGTGCTGCAACAGTCGTTCGATTTCGGAATGAAGAACGCCGGGCTTCCGCAGCTCGCCATCTGAAGCATGCTGCTGGAGCTGCTCGTCCGGCGTCGAATTGTGCAGCAGATACGAAAGCCGGCAAGCGAGTGCGTAGTCATCCAGCCTGTCTTCAGCTTCAACGTGATAAAGGAAATCCGGAGCGATCAGAGCGTTGCGATACGCTGCCCGCATGGCCGATTCGAAACAGTCGCCTGCTTCAATTCGTGATCTGACGATGTCGACATACTGCTTCCGCACGTCGTCAGCCACTGGCCGGCGAAACAGTTTCGGCAGGAAAGATGCAAGTAGTCGATCGGCCTCTTCAAGTGGCTTGTCGCTGCTGACAGTCCACAGTCCCGATTCAGGATCACGGCGATTCTGGCCGGCTCCCAATTGTCGCACTCTGATGCGACGAGGTGGGCGCTCGCCAGGATGTTCGTCAGCTTTGAATTCTGAAAGAGGCAACTCGCCAAACAGCAACTTGTGACTTGGCGGCGGCCAGGATTCGTAGAGAGGACCTTCAACATCCAGCCAGTCGACAGCGATGCCCGGACCCGTGAACTCCATAGCTCGGCGTTTCTTATAGTAGTTTGCCGCGGGAGCCAGCGACGCCGTGTTGAATCCGATCAGTTCGTTACGGTTCAGCCAGACGGTGAGTTCGTGCTCAAGAGCTTCACCGTTGGGAGCGTCGAAATATCCCAGCGCGTAACTCGGGTGCTGCCCACCGCGACCATCGCCGGTCAACTGCACGACAGAAAGACGGCCTGCTTCCGTGCCACGACCAGGCAGCATTTTCCCCTGGTCCCACTGGAAGCTCCATAACGAGGTCCGCACGCGGTACTTCGCGGGATAAATCGTTACGTGCTCCATGAAGTAGGGGCTGACGGATTCGTCTTCGTGCCGGAACAGTCCAACGGTGGCTCCGTTACGGAACGAACCCCAGCGCTCGTGAGCTCCCTGATCCAGATGGTTCTGCTCGGCGGCCGGCGGAAATTCCGGGTCGGGTTGTCGGTCCTTGAGCAGAACTCCGTCGCCGTTCATCACGATGTGCGCGATAAAACCACCGCGATTGACGAGTGAGATCCGTCGTTTCTGAATGGTCGGAGGCTGCGGCCGAGTTGCGATGGCGTAGTCGAGAATATGGTCGGCAGCTTCGAGATATTTCGCGACGTTAACATGCGAGATGTCCAGGGCTTCGGGATGTTTGTCGAAGCCGTGAGCAGAGCCATCTGCCGGCAGATTCCCAGACAAAGCGATGCCCGGCATGTCGAACAGATCGCGGATGGTGTTTTCGTACTCGGCTCGCGTCAGCCGTCGAAGCCGGGGGACATCCAGTCTGGTGACCTGATCCACTTCGACCAGGGTCCTACTCAACGCTTTCACAGTCGCATCTCGGTCAGCTTTGCTTGGCTGATCGGCATCGCGCGGAGGCATCTCGCCAGACGCGATTCGGTCATGCACCTTCACCCAGCGACGCGAGATCTCGGGATCACCGAAGTCGCTCGGCAGCGCATACAGATCGAGTGTCGCTTCCTGTGTCGTGTCTCCGTGACAATCGATGCAGTACTGCGCGAAGAATTTGCGAACAGCCGGATCAACGTCTGCAGCAATCGCTGAGGAACACGAGGCCACGGCAACAAGAACCGTCAGGATTAACCTGAAGCCACACGTCATCGTCATGCCATCTCCAGTCCGCGCATCGTGCCTTTGCCGGTGGAGAACTCGTCGACTTCCAGCCCAAGCCGTTGCAGCATGGAAACAAAAAGATTCGACAACGGATAGTTATTCTCTTTGTCGAAGGCGAGGTGTTGTCCGTGTTTGAATCCGCCGCCAGCAAGTAACGCGGGAAGATTCACATTCGAGTGTGAATTCGCGCTGCCCATGCAGGTTCCGTAAAGAACCATGGTTTGATCCAGCAGCGAGTGGCCGCCTTCCTGAGTCTCGGAAAGCGACGTCAGAAAGAGATTGAGGGCGTCGAACTGGCGTTCTTCGTGGCCTCGAAGTTCGGCCAGAACTTCCGGTCGGTTCCCGTGATGAGTGATGTTGTGAATCACCGTCGTGTCGATAAAGAGCGAAACGATTCGAGACGAATCTGTCTGCAAAGCCAGCTTGATCACGTCGAACATGTTTCGAGACCGTTCGACAAACTGTTGCGGGTCTTTGTTTTCGTTCGGTGCCTTCGCGTCAACTTTCGGCTTCGGGCGATACTCCCATTCCTGCGCACTTTGGAAACGCCGTTCCAGCTCCCGCACGGCGGTCAAGTACTGATCCATCCTCTGCTTGTCGATGGCCGATAATCCGCGAGTCAATCGCCGCGACTGGTCACCGACAAAGTCCAGCGTGCTGCGTCCCTGCCGGAGTGACTCGACCCGAGCCTCGACCTCATCAGGACGTCCCTGCACAAACAGCTTTTCGAAGAGCTTCCGTGGACTACCCTCTGCGGGAATCGGAGCACCACTCCGCGTGTAGCTAAGCGTCGCGTTCTCGTTACTGATCGCGGTGACGAGCGATGGGAACCGCGTTTGATTGCCGATCTGCTCAGCCGCAAACTGGTCGAGCGACACCCAGTTTCGAAATCCCCCCCGCTCCGGATGAGGCGTCCCGGTCAGGAAACACTTCTGAGCCGCGTGCGCGCCGGTGACTCCCGGCAGACTCACTCCCGAGAAGACCGTCGTTTGCTGGCGATGAGCTTTTAGACGTTCGAGATAAGGACTGGCGACGTAATCTGCCCCGTCTTTCTCTGGAAAGAAGAACTGAGGCAGGATGCCCATGTTCGTCTGAATTGCCACCATCCGCCGAGGAGATGTCGCCGCTTCGGCAGCGTTCGCCGGACGCATCGCATCCAGCAGTGGCAGCGCGAGCGAAACGCCCGACGCTCGTAGAAACGTTCGTCGCGACAATGGAGTTCGTACGTTTTTTTGCATAGCAGCGTCACTTTCTGTGGGTCTCGCCCGACTTCCTCTGAGTTAAAGCGAAACGCAACGGTTTGATTGCAGAGTGTAACCAGAAATGGCCTCGCCTAATTGGACAGCGCCACATTCGTAGGGTGTGACAAGCGGAGCGAATCAAACGGCTGGTGTGCCTGCGCGGGCAACCGTTGGACTTCGCGACCGCCATCATTGCTCACAGATCTCCGCGCCGGCACACCGCGAGTTTTGTTCAGCCCGCTGGTCACACCCTACTTTCTTACGAAACCGCCAAAGTGACGCTGTCCAACTAAGAGTCGCCCGGTTACTCACCATGATAGCCTCGCCACGTCCAGACGAGCGTGTCGGCGAGCGTTTGTTCGAACACCTTGCCGTCACAATGTCGCGTGGCCTTGCTGTAGACGAAT
>JBLFXD010000558.1:0-5168 GCA_047611045.1 Planctomycetaceae bacterium
ATGACGTCTCCACATTCACTCGTCTTGCCGAGCACGCGGACTCCTACCCGGTCGTCCTTGACCCTTACGACGCCGAACTGTTCGAGAAATTGCACGATGTTCTGCAGGACTTCTGGCTGCGGATGAATGCCGGCAGCGTCGTGCAGACCGGGCGAGGTTCCCAGGCGGTGCTCGAAATCCTGCCTCCGTTTGCGGCGGCAACGAAGAATCTAACACCAGAGTTGCGGGGTGCGTGGATCGATCTTTGCGTTGCTCGCGGAGACTTCGCCGAGCTGGCCGTCATCGACGACGTAACCGAGAGCAAGTACCCGGAGATTCGCGGTTGCATCGAGATGCTGAAGGGTAACTTCGACGAAGCCGACGCTCTGTTTGAGGATGGCATTAAGGTACTGAAGAAGAGCTCGCGAAAGAGAAAGATCACGCTCGCCGGTTTCCCCGGCGTCTTTCATGTCGTGCTGCAAATTGCAAAACAGAATCCGGCAGGCAGGCGTCGAACGAAAGAATTGTTGGCCGCGGCTGAGTCTCAGTGGTTGCCGCACTTCATCTGTGCCGTGGAACTAATTGAAGACGCCGCCGAGTGTCTGGCCAATCCGTCCGGCGGCTTTTCGGGCTGGGCGAGTTGCGATGCTCCGCTGGTTTCGTTGCTCAGGGGCTGGTTGTGGCGTTGGATCAGTCCAACAAGCAAGAGCCCGATTTCGAAGACAGCCTACAAAGAGCTGGCGAAAGATTACCGCTCGCTTGGTCTGGATTGGATGGCTGACGAGTTTGCGAGACTCGCCGGAAGCAAGACTTCGAAAGACACTCGCAGCGAAGCGGTCAGCCTGCTGGAATTGGTAAAGCCTTTGGAACCCTGGGAACGTTCGCTGTCGGCCCTCGAGTCGCTGGCCGGTTCGAACGGCGGTGCCGCCGATGCAGCTGTTTCGTCGATCGCGACAGAGCGGCTGATCTGGACGATCGAACTTTTCGCCGACGGAACCGACTTCGCTCTTCAGCCGATTGTTCAAAAGGCTTCGAAGAAGGGCGGCTGGTTGAAAGGCCGAGTCGTTGCGTTGAAGCGGTTGTTCGCGGACTGGGATCAGGACGAATTCGATTATCTGACAGACGTGGACCGCGAAATCTGTCGAATGATCAAAGAAGACATTCAATACGGCGGCGGGTGGCGACGGTATCGCGAAGTTTCATACATCCTGCCGACGAAGGCGGTGCAACGGCTGGTTGGGCACCCGCTGCTTTTCCTGAGTGACGATCGCACGACGCCTGTGGAACTCGTTCGCCAGGAACCTCGGTTGATCGTTCAGAAGGATGAGTCCAATCAGCGAGTGACGTTGCGATTCGACCATCAGCCGCCAAAGGACGCGGAGTTTCAGATTATCAAAGACGGTCCGTATCGGCTGACGATGCTGATGTTCAGCGATCGGCAGCGGCAGCTTCAGGAGATCATCGGCCGGCAACTGGAGATTCCCGAAGCGGCCCTCGATCGAGTGATCGGCGTTGTGCAGCCGTTGGCTTCGTTGATGCCGGTTCATTCCGAAGTCGGAGGTGTCGACGCTGCGGAAACCCACGATGCCGACTCGCGGTCGCACATTCATCTGCTGCCGTTTCAGGATGGCGTCCGGGCGGAGTTTCATGTTCGGCCGTTCGGCGAGGCTGGACCGTTCGTGCGTCCGGGCGACGGCGGCGAAACCGTTTTCGCCGACATTGCCGGAAAGCAGACCGCAGCGAAACGAAAGTTCAAGGAAGAAGTGAAACGACGAAATGCGGTTATCGCTGCCTGTTCGGTTCTGCAGGAACAGGACGAAGTTGAAGACGTCGAAAGCTCGCACGATTTCTACTTCCCGACCGTCGAAGAAGCTCTCGAACTGGCGACACAGCTTCATCCTGTTGCTCAGCAGGAAGATGTCATCCTTCACTGGCCTCAGGGCAGAAGCTTCGAAGTCGCCGGCCAGGCGTCGGAATCGCAGATGCAGGTTCGCATCAAGAAAGATCGCGACTGGTTCGCCGCATCCGGCAAGCTGGTTGTCGACAAAGATCTTTCGCTGGACATGATGCGGTTGATCGAGCTGGTCGAAACCAGTTCGTCTCGATTTGTGCAGCTTGACGACGGACGCTTCCTGGCTCTGACCGAGCAGTTACGCCGTCGTGTGGAAGAACTGGGAGCATTCGGCGACCGGCTGAAAAGCAAAATGCGGTTCCCGGCGGTTCGGTCGGGAGCGATCGAGGAAATCAGCGATGGCCTGAAAGTAACCGCCGACAAACACTGGAAAGAGTGCCTGACTCGAATTCGCGAGGCCGACGAAGTTTGCCCGGACGTCCCGTCGACACTGCAGACAGAATTGCGAGACTACCAGGTCGATGGTTTTCGCTGGCTGTCGAGACTCGCCCACTGGGGAGCCGGAGCGTGCCTCGCCGACGACATGGGTCTCGGGAAAACGATCCAGGCACTGGCTCTGCTGCTGGATCGAGCCGAAGGCGGCCCGGCGCTGGTCGTGGCTCCGACGTCGGTCACGTTTAACTGGGTCGACGAAGCCACTCGGTTCGCGCCGACGCTTAACGTTCGATTGTTCGGAGGCGGAGACCGTGCGGCGTTCCTCAAAGATCTGGGGCCACGCGACGTCGTGATCACCAGTTACGGACTGCTCCACAACGAAGCCGAACGCTTCGAGAAAATCGATTGGCACACAGCGGTGCTCGACGAAGCTCAAGCGATCAAAAACGCAGCCACCAGACGGTCGCAGGCGGCGATGTCGTTGTCTTCGGATTTCCGAGTCATCATGACGGGGACGCCGGTCGAAAATCATCTCGGCGAATTGTGGAACCTGTTTCGCTTTATCAATCCCGGACTGCTGGGTTCAGAGAAGCAGTTTCAGACGAAGTTTGCCGGGCCGATCGAGCGGAACAAAGATAAGGGAGCAAAGCAGCGTCTGAAGAAACTTGTGCAGCCATTCATTCTGCGGCGAGCGAAATCGAAGGTGCTGCAGGAACTTCCGTCGCGAACTGAAATCACACTGTCGGTCGAGCTGACAAAAGAAGAAGCCACCTTTTACGAAGCTGTGCGGAAGCGGGCTGTAGAAAAACTTGGCGAAGTGTCCGGCTCGGATGAGCAGACTCCGGCGCACCTGGCGGTGCTTGCCGAAATCATGCGTCTGCGGCGAGCGTGTTGTCATCCGAAACTCGTGCTGCCGGAGTCGGGGTTGTCGAGTTCGAAGCTCAAACTGTTCGGTGAAACCATCGCCGAGCTGTTGGCCGGTAAGCACAAGGTGCTGGTCTTCAGCCAGTTTGTGGACCATCTGTCGATCCTTCGCGAAGAACTGGAGAAGCGCGAAGTCTCGTACCAGTATCTCGACGGCAGCACTCCCGTCAAAAAACGGCAACAGCGAGTCAACGCGTTTCAGTCCGGCGACGGCGATGTCTTCCTGATCAGCCTGAAAGCTGGCGGCACGGGCCTGAATCTGACAGCCGCCGACTACGTGATCCACATGGATCCCTGGTGGAACCCCGCCGTCGAAGACCAGGCTGCCGACCGCGCTCACCGAATCGGCCAGCAACGTCCGGTAACAATCTACCGGCTGATCACTCGCGGCACGATCGAAGAACAGATTCTCGAACTGCACCGCAGCAAGCGCGACCTTGCTGACAGTCTGCTCGAAGGCACGGACGGCAGCAGTCGCCTGTCCGTCGATGAGTTGCTGGCCATGCTGCGCGGCTGACGGGCCGCAGTCAGAAGATCAGTTGCCGTTCACCTGAAAACGACTGGCGACTTTAGAAGCCACTTCGAGGTTCGGCAGCAGGCACGGATGTTTGTATTGCTCGATGCTGCCGCCGAGTTTCGCCTGGCGATCGCGAGCGAACTCGGTCCAACTTCCTCGCCGAAGCGGGAGGATCTCAAGCGGGGCGAGCCGCGATGTCGTTCGTTTTTCGTGGTACTCGCAGTTGATCTCGCACAAGCGTTCGTCGAGTCGGGTTTCGAACTGTCGCGAGCTGCCGTTTTTGGGAACTTCCCAGTCTTCAAGCATGAGTTTGTAACGCGGGGGTTCACCCCATGTCGGGATCATCGTGAAGCAGCCGACTCGGTGGCTGAATTCTGTGAGTGTTGCGCGAACGGCTTCGATCACCTGAGATTCGGAAAGCTTCTCTCCCGTGATGTTCGAAATGTGGGCTCCCTTGTGCAGGAAGCGAAGGATCGGCGTTGTGTTGTGATGACCGACGCAGCGAACGACGTCGCAAATGTCGTAGCGGTAAAACCCCGAAGCCGTCGTGAGCAGAATGAAGTAATCCTTGTCGACTTCGAGTTCGTGCGCTTTGAGGATCGTCGGGTTCTTACTTCCGTACTCAGCTTCCGGAATGAATTCGTAGTAGTGCGAGGTGATGTCCAGCACACCGTCGGGTGACGTGTCCTGAAACGGGATCGTCATGCGGCCTTCGCTGGCCGATAACCCGTGGTCTCGGACCGGCACGTTTCCGTAGTACTCGTACAAAGTCGGCAGGTACGCAGCACAACTTCCGCCCGTCCAGATCGCGGCCAGTTGCAGATCGGGCCAGTAATCTTTTGGCAGCAGACTGCCCGCTCGGTCGACGCATTTTTCCAGCGACTGAGCGCGGCGAGGGTCTGCCTTTGAGAGCCGTTTGGCCAGCGCACCGCGAACAGCGGTCGGCAGTTCATCGATGACGGAGAGAGTCCCGTCGTGGATGTCTCGAATGAGTGCCTCTTTGCGGTCGTCAGCCATTTGAGCCATGTGAACCAGCGTGCTGGGATTGGCTGTGGTGAGCATCCCGACGTACGGGTCAGCAATCGCCAGCCGCAGCGCGGTGTAATATTTGTTCGCTGCGTTGTCAATTTTGGCCAGAATCGACGGCAGCGTATAAAGCAGTTTGACGGCCGGCTTCTGCATTTCGGCTGCCAAGCCTGAAATGTTTCCGCACGGCGTGCCGCCTTCGCTGGTGAATCGTTGATAGTCGCTCGACAACTGAACGATCTTCAGCGCGTTCATCTTCGGTCGTGCGTCGAACGCTGAGATACCCCAGAGCTGCCAGCTTCGACGATAGTCCCGATAGAAACGGTTCGTGACCGGAATGAACTTTGAATCGGAAGTCGTCCCGCTGCTCAACGTAAACATCACGAGCCGATTCTTCGGCCCGAGCAGTGCTTGAGTCTCGCCGAGTTTCGCCCG
>JBLFXD010000559.1:0-5166 GCA_047611045.1 Planctomycetaceae bacterium
GAAGGCGGAGATACCAACAAGGCCGTGATCCCCGGAGAGCCCAACGCGTCGCTGCTGATTAAGGCGGTTCGCTATACCGACGAGAATCTGCAGATGCCGCCGGAGGAGAAACTGAAGCCCGAGCAGATCAAACTGCTGGAACAGTGGGTTCGGCTCGGCGCTCCCGGGCCGAAGAACGACCGGGGCGAGACCGAATTCTCACGGCTCGGCGATCAGGAGTACCTCTTCGACCAGGCCGACGACCACTGGGCGTTTCAACCCGTCAACTCGACGACTCCGCCTGAAGCCGCGAGTAAAGATTGGAACGAAACCGCGATCGACCAGTTTGTCTTCGCGAAGCTCGCCGAAAACGGCCTGACGCCGTCAACGGAAACTAACTCTCGGACACTCTTTCGGAGGCTGACTTACGACCTGACCGGACTGCCGCCAACGATGAGCGATGTCGAGCAGTTCGTCGAAGCCGCAGACCAGGATCGAGCAGCCGCAGTCAACGAACTGGTTGATCGACTGATCGACCGGCCAGCGTTCGGCGAGCACCTCGGTCGAATGTGGCTCGACGTAGCTCGGTACGCGGATACCGACAGTGCCTACCGGCCGGACACGCGGACTCCGCATTACTTCCCGTTTGCTTTTACTTATCGCGACTACGTTGTCGATTCGTTCAACAGGGACAAACCATTCGACGATTTCGTGAAGGAGCAGTTCGCCGCCGACCTGATCGGCTTCAAACCCGGCGATGCCGAAATGGCAGCTCTGGGATTTCTCGCAGGCGGACCGTTCGCCAACCGCGATCAGCTGGAATCTCTCGACGATTTGATTGACGTCACGACGCGGGGTTTTCTGGGAATTACCGCCGCCTGTGCACGCTGTCATGACCACAAGTACGAACCCGTTCCGACCAAAGATTATTACTCGTTGCGAGGTGTCTTTGCGTCACTGGTTCGAGTGAACCCGCTTGACGAAAAGAAGCAGCCGCTGGTGCCTGGCTACGAGCCGACCGAAGCCCAACTGGCCGACTACGAAGCGAAACGGGAAGCCATCGAGTCAAAGGTCACGAAAGCCGGAAAGAGCAAAACAAAGAACAACAACAAATCGATATCGCAGAAGATTCGCGAGACTGAACTGGCGGAACTGTTGCTGTTTAATCACGGAGCACCTGCCCGAGCGATGCGGGTTATGGAACGCCCGAAACCGCTGGAACCGGTCGTGTTTATTCGAGGTGACGCCGGCAGTCCAGGAGAGCAGGTTCCACGTCGATTCCTGAAGATCATCGATGCTGACCAGACTCCGTTTCCGGGTGATTCCAGCGGACGGCTGCAGCTTGCCGAGCGGATCGTTAATCCGACGAATCCTCTGACAGCTCGCGTTTTCGTGAACCGTGTCTGGGGGTACCTGGTGGGTTCGCACCTTGTCGACACGCCGTCGGACTTTGGGCTCCAGGGTTCACCGCCCACACATCCAAAGCTGCTGGACTGGCTGGCCGCCGACTTCGTCGCGAACGACTGGTCGATCAAACATCTCGTCCGGACCATCGTTCTGACGCAGACGTATCAGCAGAAAAGTGACTTTCGCGAAGACGCCGTCGAAGTCGATTCACAGAACCGACTGCTTTGGCGAGCCAACCGAAAGCATCTTTCGATCGAGGCAATTCGAGACAGTCTGCTGAGTGTTTCGAAGCAGCTCGATCCAACACCTCGCGGACGAGCGGGGCAGCTCTGGTCGGAAGGATATACTCGCCGGCGAGCCATTTATGGATACATCAACCGATTTAATCTCGACCCAACGTTGCGCGCGTTCGACTTTCCAACTCCCGTGCAAAGTCAGCCGAAGCGAGGCGAAAGCATCGTCGCGCCGCAGACTTTGTTCACGATGAATGCTCCGTTCGTCATCGATCAAACGGTGGCGGTTACTGAGACGTCAGAGTTCCGAGAATGCACGACGGACGAAGAGCGAGTCGACGCTTTGTTTGGTTTGATCCTCCAGCGAACGCCGGCGCCGCTGGAGACAGAACGAGTCTTGAAGTTCGTCGAGCTTCAAGGTCGATTCACCACGCCGAATGATTTGAAACGGCGAGCTTCCAAATGGCCGCTCGTCGCCCAGTCGCTCATGATGAGCAACGAATTTCAATACATCGATTGAAGTCGCACTCGGACTCCGTCACTGGCTGATTTGAAAAGCGGAGCATCCCGCGGAATCAGTGTGAGGTCCAGTTTTTTCAGCCTCGGCTTTGAATCCGCAGAAGTCGGGCGCCGCTGAGGCTTTCGAGAAGTTTTCTCCAGACAAACGAAAACAGGACGCGCCGGAGTAACCGGCGCGTCCTGTTTCAATTTACGCTTTCAGGCTTGTTCCATCGTCGACTACGAGACCATTTTCATGGTTTCTGTGCAGGAGCTGGAACGCTGAAAGGCCTTTGTCTCCTTGGTGGCCCTCCTGCAGGGCACTGAAAACCAATACTGAAAGTGATCTAGGGAAGTGCCCAGTCGTACTTATTCAACTCAAACACCAGGAACATGATCCCCAGTGAGAGTGCCGCGACCGAGACGAACAATAGTCCGACCCAGACATCCGGCGCCGGTTTTTGATCAGAGTTTTGTTGTGACATAGTCTTCCCTCTCAATCACGCCATTCTTTGCTCGGTCCACGACCACACCCGCTGAGCGGTCAGGAGTGACATGTGTCAGTCGGATTTCGCCAAGATACTTGTTCTGTTCACCAACTCGGAAAACATAAAGTGTGTTGCCTTCGGTCAGCCCATCGTCACTACCAATCGAAACTTCGACGAGCTGTCGGCTGGTCCCGCGCCCGGACTTCTTCGTGTCCAGAACCTTACCCATGACGAGCGGTGGCGGGGCCAGCTTACGTGCGTACTTGTTGGGGTCCGCGTCAAGCTGATTGGCGACCAGCACCTTGCGGAGCGTCGCCAGGGACTTCAACATCGCGTTGTACTTTTCTTCCAGAGCCTTGCCGCCAACTTCCTTGTTGAACAACTCGTCTTCCAGCTGTCGAACGCGCTGATTCTGATCATTCAAGGCGGCGTTCAACTGCTCATTGATTCGTCGACCACTCAAGGCCTCTTCACGTCGAATCTTTGCTTCATCGCCGGAGATACTGGCAAGGGCCTGCTGTGTGTTGAGTTCCGTCTTCTGCGTGTCGATCAGAATCTTCTGATTTTCGATTTCGTTCTGAGCGAGACGCAGTTCAGCCTTGGCGTCGGCCGCGTCATTCTCGACCTGGGCGAGACCGCCCTTCAAGGCCTTGACTTCGTCGTTCTTCTCCGCCTCAAGTCTGCGATAGTCGGCCATCCCGTTGTCAACGGTCACCTGAAGATCTTTGGCTGATTGCATCCAGGTCATGTGCCGCGTGAACACCGCACCTGCCAGCACCATAAAACAGATGCTTAGAACCAGTTGAATGATGACCAGAAGTTTTCCAACAAACGTCATGGCCTGAATCCTGACTTGCTGAGTTGGGCGAATGTGTAAAAGCTGCTTCTTCCGTCCGAAAACGGATTCATGCTACTAAACTTAAGTGCTTGCCGAATCTGCGGCGGAATTCTGCTCCGCCGCAACGGCGCCTTGTTTGATCAGTTGCTGCTCGCGATCTCGCAGTCTCTGCAGGATGCCTTCCATCTGATAAACGAGATCCAGCAGATGTCGTTTCTGCTCGACGATCCGGTAGAGTTCTGTCTCGACTTGGATTCGCTGCCGCTTCAATCTCATTCCCGATTCGCGAGTTCGTTCGGCGACCGCTCGGATGTCAACAGCCTGAGTGGCCAGCCGCTCGCCATCGGTCGACAGAACTTGAATCTGCTTTCCGACGTCTTCCAACGCTAAAGCAAGTTGCTCTTCACGCTTGGCGATTCCCTTTTCGTCCTCGTCAATGAACACCGCAATCTGCGCAATTCTTTGTTTCAGCGTTTCAATCTGCGGAGAAACGGCGTCAACTTTTTCCCGATTGCGCCGTGCAGCATCGACGTACGATTTTTCGATAGCGCTCGGCAACGAACCGGTCGCCAGCGGTGCGGTTTCGGTCCGTTGAGTGCTGGTCCACTGTGGATTCTCGTCGGTCGTCTGAGCGAAGCCGTAGTCCTTCAGATTCTGAGTTTCTTCGAGCCAGTTCGGGCCCAGCTTGCTGATTCCGGCAGCGATGCCCAGAAAGGCGATACTTGCTGCCGTCACGAAGACAACCAGGATCTTGCTGATTTTGGTCGTCATTGCTGACTTCTCATGTGAACGGGGCATGGCCGACGTCACGTTAACGCCAACGAGCCGGAACAATCAAAAACACCGAGACAACATCTTCCAGTTCAAAGGATCGTCAGAGTGAACGATCACTGGGAGGTGCGTCAACGAAAAACCGAACAGTTCAGCCAGGGCAGAGCCACAGAAGGGGTTGTGACGAACATTCTGCTTCTGCAACCCGTGCAGAGCAACGGACAGCGGAATGCCATCGTTGCAGGCGAGGGATCGTCAGCTCAACACAGGCAGCATAAGAGTTTCCAGATTGCACGGGTGGTAAAAAAACGGAGTCAATCAGAAAGATCCGACACTGCCGTCTGTGTCGCGACAGGTCTGACCATTCTACGCCGCCAGGCCACTCAGAAATCACAGCCTGCAATTCTGATTCAGCCTGTCAGACCGGCATAACACGTCTCGCTTGGTCGGTCAGAAGCCGCCGCCATGCCGTGCGCGATAATTCTGGCATGAATACAACAGTATTGAGCCTTTCGTCGCGGAGCACACAAGGTTCTCCTCCGGCGATAATCAGCGAGGCCGGTCGCTCACGGGACGTACCGAAATTCGGCTGTCATGAGCAGTGTCTGGCAAGCGGCCTGCCAGGCTGCTCCCGCCCCGTCGCTCTTCGGACTGTTCTCCGAATTGCTGGCACTCGAGTTACGAACAAACGCCGCGAGCCGTGTCGCTTCCCCGATGGTTGGGTCGCGGAGAAGTATCCGCCTGAACGCCGTCGCCGCTCGTTCGGCTTCCGGCTGGGCCACGACGTCTTCAGCAATCTGCCTCGCGCGGTCGGTCACAAATTGACTGTTCATCAGAAACAGGCTCTGCGATGCCATCGTTCGTTCGGTTCGCTTTCCCACGACGAGGCTGGGGTCGGCGAAGTCGAACTCGCGAAGCATGTCGGGAACCCAGTACCGGGCAACGGGCAGGT
>JBLFXD010000560.1:0-5162 GCA_047611045.1 Planctomycetaceae bacterium
TTACCCAACGCTGCCTTCGAGGCTCACGCTTAACAGCTTTCTTGCCTCAACGGCGAATTCCATGGGCAACACATCGTAGACTTCCTTGCAGAACCCATTGACGATCATGTTGACAGCGTCTTCGGTGGGCAGGCCACGCTGCCGACAGTAGTAGATCTGGTCTTCGCCCACTTTGGATGTCGATGCTTCGTGTTCGACCTTGGCCGATGTGTTGCGGACTTCGATGTAGGGAAAAGTATGGGCACCGCAACGGTCGCCGATGAGCAGCGAATCGCACTGGGAAAAGTTGCGAGCGTTCGTCGCGCCCTTCTGAATTTTCACCAGGCCGCGATAATTATTTTCTCCCCGACCGGCCGAGATCCCCTTGGAGATGATGGTGCTCTTCGTGTTCTTGCCGATATGAATCATCTTCGAACCGGTATCGGCCTGCTGTCGATTCGCCGTCACGGCCACGGAATAGAATTCGCCGACGGAATTGTCCCCCTGCAGAATAACGCTGGGGTATTTCCAGGTGATCGCAGAACCGGTCTCAACCTGTGTCCAGGAGATCTTCGAGTTCTCACCGCGACACGCACCGCGTTTGGTCACGAAGTTATAGATGCCGCCCTTGCCTTCAGCGTCGCCGGGATACCAGTTCTGCACCGTCGAATACTTGATCTGTGCGTCTTTCATCGCGACCAGTTCCACCACCGCCGCGTGCAATTGGTTCTCATCACGTTTTGGCGCTGTGCAGCCTTCGAGGTAACTGACGTAGCTGCCTTCCTCGGCGATAATCAGCGTCCGTTCGAACTGGCCCGTGTTTTGAGCGTTGATCCGAAAGTAGGTCGAAAGCTCCAGCGGGCAGCGCACACCCTTTGGGATGTAGCAGAACGACCCGTCGCTGAAGACCGCCGAATTGAGCGCCGCGAAGAAGTTGTCTGCAGACGGAACCACGGAGCCCAGATACTTCTTCACCAGCTCCGGATAGTTATGCACGGCTTCCGAAAACGGACCGAAGATCACACCCTCTTTCTCCAGAGTTTCCTTGTACGTTGTCGCCACGGAAACACTGTCAAAGACGGCGTCCACGGCAACGCCCGCCAGCGACTTCTGTTCTTCCAGCGGGATTCCCAGCTTTTCGTACGTCTCCAGCAAAACAGGATCGACTTCGTCCAGACTGTTCAGCAACGGCTTCTGTTTTGGCGCGGAATAATAGACCGCCGCCTGATAGTCGATCGGAGGATAATGAACGTTGTGCCACTGCGGCTCTTCCAGTGTCAGCCAATGACGATAAGCCTTGAGCCGCCATTCCAACAGCCATTCGGGTTCGTCCTTCTTTGCCGAGATCAGACGAACGACATCTTCGCTCAGCCCCGGCGCAATGGCATCGGCTTCGATGTCAGTGACGAATCCATGTTCGTATTCTCGTTCGGAATACTCTTTCAGTAATGCGTTTTCAGTTGGCATCAAGTGTCCTTTCGTTGTCGTTCCATTGGCCGGTCACCGCAATCTTCCATCAGGCCGATTTCCATCAGACATCAGGCCGAAAACGAGCTGCCGCAACCGCACGATTTCGTTGCATTCGGGTTGTTGAAAACGAAACCTCGCTTGTCGAGACCTTCGTGGAAGTCAATTTCAGTTCCGTCGAGATACAGCGAACTCTTCTTGTCCACGGCGACACGCACGCCATGAATCTCGCGAACTGAGTCGGTTTCCTCATTCACATTGACGTCAAACTCAAGCTTGTACTCGAAGCCGCTACAACCGCCGCCCGCCACGCCAATGCGCAATGCGGTCGCTTCCGGCATCTTCTGTTCGGCGATCACCTTCTTGATTTCGCGAGCTGCCGTTTCTGTAATCAGAACTCCCATCGATTCGTCTCCCTGGTTTGATGTGTTGGGTACTTAAACTTGTCTGTCAATTGGTTGTCGCCGGTCGGCGACTGGTAATCGTTGCACACTGCCGAGCCATCGTCGCATTCAAGTCTCGAAACGGAGACCACTCGGCCGGTAGTTTGTCTTCGTGATAAATCGCATTCACCGGACAGGCCGGCACGCATGCCTCGCAGTCGATGCAGTCATCCGGATGGATGTACAACATTCGTCCACCATCGTGAAAACAACCGGCCGGACAAACCACCACGCACTCGGTGTACGTGCAGTCGCAACACGGCTGAGCAACAACGTGAGCCATAGTAAGGCTGCCTTATGATTCGGACTCGAACGCCACTTGTTTCTCGTGATCATCCGCGTTGGATTCGTCGCGCCACGGTTGGAGCTCTCCACGCCAGACACGAACGTCGTCCGGTGCCTCGATGCCAACCTGCACGCGATTTCCACGCACTTGTCTAATCGTGATGACGACGTCGCCACCAATCACAAGCGTTTCGCCTTCACGGCGGCTGAGCACCAACATTGCAGTCTCCCTTTCAGTAATAGCTTCTCTTCTCGGGAGCCTCGTTACCCAAGAAGCTCTCCCGGACTCGCCATGACCAAATGGCGATTCGTACTATTGTTTGTGGCATGCAATCGCAGCAATCTAGTTCTGACACGCTACCGGCAGGTGCAAGCTACTGCACCGAAATACGGTCATCGACCAGTTCTACTCCGTCTACTGTCATGGCAAGTGCTAGGGCCACCTGGCGGGTATAAAAGGTCGGGACTTTCCCACGCAGGATAAGTACACCCTCGTAGAATTCCAACTGAATCTGTTTGATTGCTGAATAAGGGCTCTCCCCAAGTCGCCTTTTCACTTCGGCGAGGACGGGGTTCAAGGCATGAACGGTTTGCTGCGGTGTTCTCGCAGAGCAAGCGTTCTTCGTGATTGGCATAGGACTGGTCTCCCACCTTGGACTTATAAATAACTTCGGGACTTCAATGACTTCCACCCGAAGACTACTGACGTACTAATGCAAGTTGTGCGCCGCACCACGCGGATATTCAAATTCAATTGACGTAAACTATTTTTCAATAGCGACTTGCGATAATTAATGTAGCCCGAAAGCAATTCTGGCTATGACGATATTTGGTCGATCCCGTTTCGGTTTTCTGCCTCTTCAGCTAGAATCGAGACTTCGTTCAATGCCAGCCGGGCGCGTCGCGCGTGCGAAAACGCTAGACAACACCGACTTTGGATTGCCTCGAAGCGAAATTCAAGGCATATCCCAGAGCAAAGACGCAAAGTGACTGCAGTTAATCAGATGACCATATTTCGATGAAAAAGCCTCGCCACCCTAATGCCGATCCGCGTCGAGCCGACTACGATCACTTCGTCGAGCAGCTTCTGGAACAGCTCAACATGGGGCAGGGTTTCGACGAGTTGTTCAACTCGGTCTACGACCATCTCCACGGGATCGTGCCCTACAACCGGATCGCCGTGGCGCTGCTGGAAGAATCGACGAATCTCCTGCGGCTTACGTCGTGTCGATCAGACGGCGAAGTAGCACTCAAGGTCGGGTATGCGGCGCACCTTGAAGGCTCGACATTGGCACCACTTCTGCAAACGGGGCAACCGCGAATTATCGACGATCTGGACGACTACCTGTCGGGCAAGTCCCAATCGTCATCGACGGAGTTGATCGTTCGCGAAGGCATGAAGTCCAGCCTGACGTTGCCGCTGGTTGCGGATGGCAAACCGATCGGCGTCATCTTTTTCTCCAGCCGCGAAAAGTCTACTTACACCGATCACCACGCCGCCTTGCTGCGCCGGCTGGCGGGCCACATCGCCATCGGCGTCGAGAAGGCGAGACTGGTCAATGAATTACAGCAGACGAATCAGGAACTGGCGGAGGCGAACAAGACCAAGGACGAGTTTTTGGTCCGGCTGCGGAGCGAGGTTGAAAAGCGGACCGAACAGCTTTCTCTCTCCGAACAGCGTTATCGGCTGCTTGTTCGATTAGGTCAGATTGTCAATTCGAGCCTTGATGTGCGAAAAGTATTCGAGTATGCCGCGGAAGAGATTCACAAGTTGCTGGATTGCGACCGCGTAAGTCTGCTATTGACGGAAAATCGCGAAACGGTGCGAAACGGATTCGCATTGGAGTTTCGCGCCACCGACCGACGCTGGGTCGAAATCCCCACACGCTCCATACCAGGATCGGCGTTTGATTGGGTAATGGAACACCGCATGCCGCGTGTGGCTCGGTCGCTGGAAGGATCGCAGCAGTTTCCGGAAGACGAGTTGCTATTCAACATGGGTTACCGGTCGACAGTCTACCTGCCTCTGTTATCTCGAGAGCAGAGTGTCGGTGTGCTGGGCATCGCGTCACGCCACGCGGAACAGCCGGACCGCTGGGACCTTGACCTGCTCAACGAGGTCTGCGGACAACTGGCGATCGCATTGGATAACGCCTCCGCTTACGGCGAGATCGGCCGGCTGAAGGGGGAGTTGGAACTGCAGAACGTCTACCTGCGTGACGAAATTCGCACCGACCACGACTTCGGCGATATCCTTGGCGACAGCAGCGCCATGCAACAGGTGCGAGTGGCCGTCGAACAGGTGGCTCAGGCGGCAGATTCGACGGTGTTGATTCTTGGTGAAACCGGGACGGGCAAAGAGTTGATCGCGCGTGCAATTCACGACTGCAGCCAGCGGCGCGAGAAACTGCTTGTCAAAGTCAACTGCGCCGCATTAGCACCGAATCTGATCGCCAGCGAACTGTTCGGTCATGAAGCCGGCGCGTTCACGGGTGCGACAGACCGACGTATCGGGCGATTCGAACTGGCTCACGGCGGCAGCATCTTTCTGGATGAAATCTCCGAGATACCGTCGGAAACTCAGGTCATGCTGCTGCGAGTCCTGCAGGAACGGACGATCGAACGAGTCGGCGGCAGTGACGCGGTGGAAGTGAACACACGCGTGATCGCAGCGACGAATCGCGACCTCAAGACCTACACCGACGACGGCAACTTCCGCGAAGACCTCTACTACCGTCTGAACGTCTTCCCGATCCGCATCCCGCCACTGCGCGACCGTCGCGAAGACATTCCGGCGCTGCTGAATCACTTTATCGAACGGTTCAGCCGGCGGATGAACAAGCCAGTCACCCGCGTTGAACGTCGAACAATGGATTTGCTGATGAGCTATCGCTGGCCCGGCAACGTCCGCGAACTCGAAAACATTACGGAGCGTTCCATGATTATCAGCCAGGGGGATACGCTAAAGGTCGAGGGATCGTGGCTTTC
>JBLFXD010000561.1:0-5161 GCA_047611045.1 Planctomycetaceae bacterium
GCCGAGTGGGCGCTGAACGTAGTTTCGTCAGCCTGATCAGCGGGCAGGACGCCTGGATCGACGCCAGCTCCAGCGAGGAGTGTCCTGACTTCGAGCAGCTCTGCGTGACGCCAGTGGCGAGAGTCCGTCTTTTTGACTCGTTGGTTTTTTCGGCGAGGACGTGGAGCTTGGAAACCAGTGAGCCAATGGTGGAGACGCATAAACAGCCCGCCCGATACAAACGTTAAGAAACGTAAAACAACCAGAATAGAGCCACTGAACCTACCCGTCGGTAACCGGAATTCGCAAGGCGGCGGCAGGGGACGACTGGCCTGATGTCTCAGTTCACAGTTATCTGTCCGTATCCGACCGGTTTACGTATCCTCAACGCCCGCCAGTTGCTTGCCAGCGAGGCGGCCGCTGGTCATGGCCCAGGCGATGTGCAGGCCGTGGCCCCACAGGATCTGACCTCCGAGACCCGTCTGGCCGACGGCGTAGAGGCCGGGGATTGGATTGCCGTTTTCGTCGAGTGCCTGGAACTGCTGGTTGATGGCGGCTCCGCCTTCGGTGGTGGTGAAGTAAGCCTTTGCCGGGCCGAGCAGCGTCCACTTCTGGCCGTCAAAGGGCGGGCGGTTGTTGGCGACTCGCTCCTCGTTGGTATCGGCGATCGATTGTTGGAGTGAATCTGGCGGGAGCCCCAGTCGTTGAGCGACTGCTTCCAGACTGGCTGATTGAACGGCGATGTCGGGGCGAAGGTGGAGGTAGTCGGCGACGTAGGCGTAGGCGATCTTTGGAGCCGTCGAGATGAAGTTGGGCCACTGGCTGTAACGTTCGGCGAGTGAACGGTCGAGGAGAACGAAGCATTCTTTAGCCGGCTGTGCGGCGACGGCGATTTCGCGTTCGGGCCAGAGCGTCTCGTCGCAGAATCGTCGGCCCTCCCGGTTGATCAGAATGGCTCCGTCGTCGAATAACGAGTTTTCCGGGTGCTGCCAGGTGACGAGTAACCGACGGATCATCGCGTTCATCAGAAACTGAGGAACGAACGGCAGCAGGTGGCCCATGATGCGTGCACCGACTCCGCTCGTCGGGAGCAATTGCTGGAACGTTTTGCCTGGTGGCGGCACGAAACGAAGTTCCGGACCGTACGTCACGTCCATGTTGAGAAGTTGCGCTCCGGCTGCTTCGGCGAGTCGGTGACCGTCGCCGTCGGCGTCCGGGTTGATGCCTTCGATCGAGGCGTAGCGATCACCTTTGAACCTGGCGATCGTGTCGGGACAGTTTGCGTAGTCGCCGGCAGCCAGCACGACTCCGCGTTTCGCCAGGAATTGGATTTCTCTTTCGTCGAGGTCGCTTTCGTGGGCCGACTCGCCAGCTGAGTTTCTGACGACGACACCGGTTACGGAGCCGTCGCCATTCTGCACGAGCCGTTGCACAGCCGAATTCACTCGGACTGTCCCGCCGAGTTTGATCAGCCGAGCGTGCAGCGTCGCGACGTACGCCTTCGCTCCGGGGACGACGTTGTGCATTCTCGGGACGCGGTTGGGTGGTTCGGGATTCGGACCGTGAAACGACAGCCCCATGTCCATCAGCCAGTGCAGCGTGTCGGCGGCGTGGCTGAGAAAGAAACGTCGCAGCTCGTTGTTGTTGCGAGCTTCGATGTCCGCAGCCGGGAACTGGCCCGCGTCTTCGTTGTGAGCGGCTGGCGAATCATCGATGCCGTTTCGAGTCTGCAAGCGAGTCTGGCTGGCAGTGAACGAGCCGACCGCGATGCCGGTTGTTCCGCCGAGCGCCGGCTGCTTTTCGAGAAGCAGGACATCAGCTCCGTGTTCCGCCGCACTGACTGCTGCGGCGAGGCCACTGCCACCTCCACCGACGACGATAACATCGAACTGCGTTTTCATGGCTGCGATGATAGCTTCTTAAAACACGATTCGCTTTGTTGGCCCGTGACCAGGTTTGCCCATTACCGGACGCTACGTACTCAGCGAGCCACTCGAGTTGAACTAACCGGTAGCAGATTGTTCGGCGACAGACAGCGGAT
Organism: Planctomycetaceae bacterium; assembly: GCA_047611045.1. Classification (GTDB taxonomy): domain Bacteria; phylum Planctomycetota; class Planctomycetia; order Planctomycetales; family Planctomycetaceae; genus JABMPE01. Next base: position 2,021 of record JBLFXD010000561.1, read on the forward strand.
CATTCGAGAGTTAAGACGTGTCGAGTTATCCGGCGATGTTCGCCTTAGCTCGAGAGACCGGCAGCGAGAATGTGATCTTCGTGCCATGGGGAGTCCCGTTTTCGGCGGTGATCCTGCCAGCGTGCGATTCGATGATCGTGCGGCTGATGGCCAGGCCCAGGCCAGTGCCTTTTTCTCGGGTCGTGAAGTACGGCTCGAAAATGGCGTCAGGAGTCGAACTGGCAACGCCGATCCCGTTATCGGAGACGGAGACGGTCACCAGGCCATCTTCAAATCTCGATGCCACCTGAATTTCTGACGTTCGTTCTGGTTCGGCTTCGGTGGCATCCCGCGCGTTGAGGAGCAGGTTGAGGATGACCTGTTGAATCTGCACAGAGTCAGCCTGCACGAAGGGCAGGTCATCGGGAACGTCAACCTGGACCAGCCCGCTGGCCGTTACGTGCTGAGTTTTGAACAGCTCGACGGTTTCGTGAATGATCTCGGAAATCTGCACGGGAAGCGAACCCGGCGTCTTCTTTCGGACCAGGTGTCGCAATCGCCGAATGATCTCTCCCGCCCGAAACGCTTCCTGCCCAATGTTGGTCATCAGGCCGGCCAGTTTCTGAGGATCGGCTGGTTCCTTACGGCTGACCAATTCTGCTGCGGCTGCGTAATTGGAAACGCTGGCGAGCGGCTGGTTCAGTTCATGAGCCAGCGCGCCGACCATTTCGGAGAGTGTGTTGAGCCGCGCGATGTGCGACAGGTTGCTGAGCTGTTCATGGATTGACTCGTGAAACTTTTCCTGAGCGTTCTCCTGGGCTTTCAGACGACGCTGAATCAGCCAGACCATGGCCACTCCAAGTAAGACAAGTGTAATCAGCAATGCGATTATAGCCGGTGGTCTCAGAAAGAACGGAGGTGGTGGGAAGGGCAGTCCTCCCGCGGCACGCTCCCCTGACCATCCCGGCGCAGCGTCAGCCAGCGTTTCCGCCTGGACGGATGCTGAGTCTTCATTGGTCTCGGTGTCACCCGGCAAGCCAAAAATGACGGAGACGGTGTTCGGGTACAGCTCAAAGTCGGCGTCGAGGCCCTCGCTGACCCACGTACAACCGCTGAACCGGAGACGGCTGCCGATGCTCCACCGGCTCAATGCGTCCGACATTGCTTCAGAAGTATGCACGCGAAAACTGTGGATGCCATTCTTCAGAAGGAGGCTGTGTGTGTCACCATCCTCGGAGACCAGGGTCCCGTCGATTTCGACCAGCTCTGCCGGACGCTTCAACGCTTCCTGTCCGGTCACCAATTCGGGGTGCAGCGAAAAACCTTTGCCGATATACCGGACCATCGATTCTGTGATGTATTCGTGTTTCTGATTTCGAATGACTCGCCCTTCGACTTCGACGACATCTCCGACTGTCATCTGATCGATGGAAATATCTGCATGTGTTTCGACCATCAGCGAGCCTGTTTCGTCAGCGACGAAGAATCTTCGGCTATCGCTCACGCCACGCACCACCGCACGAATTCTGGCGGGCGCTTCCGTTGTGCCTCGCAAATCGACTCGACCGATCTCGCCGATCTTACGCGGCATCCGATCGACAGCCTCGTCTGCTGCTGTGACGACTTCCACAAATGACGAGTCGGGAAGCAGCAAATCGATCTGCCCCTGGGCACCAGGCTGCAAGCTGATGCCCGGAATGCCGCGGACTCGGAGTCTTGCGTCTCGAAGTATTTCCAGCGGTGGCAGATCGGCCGAGTTTGGGATGATTGCGTAAACGCCAAACTGCGTTCCCGCCAGACTGACATAGTGGTACTTGCTATCAGCCACTGCCGAATATGCTGGGCCTTCAAATTCCACCCATTGATCGACAACGCTCACGGAAAACGACGTCGTTTCGTCGATCTTCAGAGGGACCGGCTCAAACTCTTTCCCATGTTCATCATCGCGTAACTCGCGAAGGTCAGTCGCGACGATGACCGGCCCAACGTCTCCGCCGACAATCTGGCCTTTGATCTCAACCAATGTGCCAACAGAAACCTGAAGATCAGCTTCAAAGCCCACTTTGACGGACTGTCCGCCCTGATAGACGAAAAGCACTTTCCACGCGTTACTAACGAACGTCACCGCTCCGCGGATCCGGACTTCGTTCAGCTCTGCCATTTCCGCCCGGCTTAGTTTGCGGACTTCGGCGGTCGACAGCAGCGGCGGACCCGGGGTGTCTGTGGCCGATGCTGAGTTGCCGGAAGGGGCGAGCAGAATCGTGAACGCAAGCGTCGTGAAGAGAGCCTTGCTGAACAAGTTGGGGCTTCGTGAAACCACTCAGATTGCCTCGACGAAATTGACGGGGTCAGCCGAACTTCAATGGACTCTGATCAGGGCGTCTGTGCGAGCACGCCGGAAATCGTATTGAGCAATTCTGTCGTGTCGAACGGTTTCTGGAAATAGCCGACGGCATTGCGTTCAGAGGCCCGCGTCTCAAGGTCTTCGTCACCGTGCCCGGTCATGACAATGGTCGGGATCGAAGATTCGCGTCGATTCAGCTCGGTTAACAGATCGAGCCCGTTCATATCCGGGAGCTGAATGTCGATGAGCAGGCAATGCGATTGTTCCGTGCCCGGTTCAGACCTCGCCGACAGGTAACCGGCTGCGGTCGCGTACGCGTTGGCTTTCCAGCCGACGGCGTCAAACAGTGCCTTGAGCGATTCCCGGATGCTGTCTTCGTCGTCAATGATCGAGACCATTTGTTGCATGATCGAGCCGTATCAACAGGATGAAGCATGCTCAATTCGCTGAAAGCAAACTTTGAAAATGGGGCCCGCAAAACACGCAAAACGACAACTGGTAATTGCGTTTCGCGACTCGATTGTTCTGCGTCTGCCTTAATCCTGCAATCGATAGAGTTGTTCACCCGCTTTTCGAACCAGCAGGATGCCTTCGTCCTCGCGGTTCGCGAACGATTCGACATCGATGGTCGCCGGGTCTCGATAGCCGAGGTTGATCTGCTTGCAGACGTCCGGCGGAATCTGCGACGCCAGTGTGACCTGAATCCGAGGCTTCTCGACGCCGTCTTCGTAGGTGCCCGTTCCGCGAACGTGAGTCGAGTGAGCGAGGACTCCCCAGGGATAATGCTTGAACTGGTCCCACTGCTTTTGGAAGTAGTC
>JBLFXD010000562.1:0-5160 GCA_047611045.1 Planctomycetaceae bacterium
GATTTCGCGCACGATTCGGCAGTCGCCGAGCTGTTTCAGTTTGAACTGGTCGGGAAGCTGAGCACGCAAAACTTCGGACTCGCGATCCGACTTCCACTGCTCCAGTGCGGCGACCATCGGAAACAACTCCCGAATCTCGACAGCCATCTCGGGGTATCGCTCGACGTAACTGTCGATTGACGGATTCTTTCCCAGGCGAGCATTCTCGGCGTACTCGCTGGCCAGCACTTCGATCTGCACGCGCGAGCGCACGCGCCGCGGATCAAGATCCGTGGGGAACCCGTCAAGCTCGGGTTCGAAAGCGTCGTCGTCAGTCGGATCGGTCATGAGGCCTGGCTGGAAATCAGCAACTCGGACAGAGAACGCGGTCACGCAACGAGCTTAACGAATATCTCTGCCAACATTCGCGAATGAATGCCCGAGAATCGCCAAAGTGTTCCATCTTACGACCACTGAGTTTCCTCGTCCTCGGGAATCTCGCTGGCGTCCAGAGCCAGCAGGTGTTGCTGATCAAAGAAACGATTCAGCAGAAATCTGATCGGCACGAGCAACGCAATAAACAGCGGAAACAGTATGCCGATGGCGCTGGCCTTGGTTACCCACAGAACCACCAGACAGAGCAGCTGAATCGCCGTGAAGGTGTGAATCTGCCAGTTTGGAACGCGGCGGATGTAGTGAGTCGGCGGGTAAAGATCGGAATCCATCGCCCACAGGCTGAGCCGTTCGAACAGCTGATTCCCTTTCATCGAGACGACGCCCATGAAGAGAAACAGACCGTAAAGTACGGCCATCGGCACCATCTTCAACACGGCCAGCAGGCACAAAGCAAGCCCCAGCATGACGTGGATCGCCAGGGCGCTGATTCGGTTTTCGCGGACGTGGATGATCCGGTCGTGGCGTTCTCCGTCGTTGCTGACTGCTTCTTCTGAAGTCGCCAGACTTCGCACGTGATTCAAAGACCGCACCGTCGCCGCCCGCAGCCACGGCAAGCCAAACAGCGAACACGCTCCGATGAGGATGCCCACGATGCCCAGATCCAGATGGTAAGTCTCGCCTCGCTGCAGCTTGTGGTCCGGGCTGTTCACAATTCGTGCCGTGATATTCTGCTCGAGGAAAACGAGTAGCGCCGAGAAAATCGCCGGTCCAATCGCCGCAAAACGAACCCACATTGGAGCCTCGAACGGATCAACGAACCATGAACGGCCGGTCGTCGTTCCAAATTTATCGGGAGCCTTCAGTGATTCGAGAGCCACTTCCGAAAACTGATACGCGACGATTGTCATTGCGGCCAGCGCAATCGTTGGGCCAAAGTCCGAAATGAATTCCCGCATCCAGGGAAGCAGATAACGGCTCTTGCGGATTCGTTGTAACTGTCCCGCAACGAAGAACGTACCCAAAGCGAGAAGTATCGATAGCAGGACTACGTCCCGTCCGATCTCTGGTTTGGCATAGGCAACAGCGAGTGGAACTACTGCTTCATAGATAAAGAGCAAGGAAATCAGCGCCGCGAATATCTCGTCGGTAAACCGAGTAAAATATCGCATCAGACAACTGGAATCGGTCACCGACATGACGACCACAATCAGCGCCGTCCAGAATCCAACCCAGGCATACGTCGGCAGAAACGGAACTTCCCAAATACCGCACTGCTTATAGAGGAGTACCGTGAAGATCAGAACTGGTCCGGTCCCCCCCAGGATGATCAGTGGCTGACCAGACACCATCGCGTAAATGATGCCGCAGACAGCCGACGCGGCAATCATCTCAACAACCCCGATCGCTCCGCCGGTTTGAATCGACATCACGCCGCCGAATGTGACCGCCGGAGCCAGACACGCGAAGAACAGAAACATCACCGAAGCGATCGTTTTGGGATGCAATCCGTCCTTGATATCAGCCGCGTAATGTGGCATTCGACGTTTGATATCGTTGATTACGCCGCCGCAGAATCGACCACTCCACACCAAGCCGTCGGACTCGACAGCGGCCGCCACTTCCTGAGGCGCAGACCTGACAGCGGCCCGCTCCAGTGCAAGCGCCAGGTCGCTACGTTCTTTCGCCCAGCCGAGTTCAAAGCGGAACTCGTTGTCCGACATCAGCCGGGCGATCATCGCCAGCGTGTCAAGATGCTCGGCCGCTCGACCAACGGGTCCAAGCAGGAAGAAGAAGAACCGGGTCGGAATCCCGTCCGGAGCGCCCAGATTAATCGCATGCTTCAGCCGCACGAAGATAATCTGCGGTTCAGTCAGCGCATCAAGATAGCAGTGCGGAACGGAGACCGAGTTCCCGATCGCCGTTGAAACGATTCGTTCACGTTCGAGAAACGCCGCCGTTACTGCGTCCTGATGCTGCAGCTCAACTCGCCCACGGACCACCAGGTGACCGACAATCTGAGGAATCAGATCGTCGATACTGCTTGCCGTCAGATCCAGGACGCAGGTGTCGCTATGAGAGAACGTTTGCTTCAGAAGTTCCACGTGATGCCTGCTCAATAAGCTCAAAATGGGCCAGACGTCCGGGGCGTCCGACGGTCCATAAACTGCCGAGCCGAAGTCTAATGGGATTCTTTAAGCATGTTTAGAGATCCTCGGGTTGGTCGACCTGGACATCGTCTTCCGGCAGAACAGCGTCCCGCCTAGAATCAAGAATCTCGGGCTCTTTCGTGGAGATTGAAAGTTCTGACTCGGCCACGTCTCTCAATCAGTGCTACGCTGGAATGTGACGTGTCTCTTCTGCCTGAGCAGCGTCCGACTCATACAACTCAGTGTTCGACAGAAGCGACACCCTGATCAGTCGGGCAATTTCAGCACGTATCGGGAACATAATCTTGACGGGCAATTCCTCGATTTCCATGAAAGTGCTGATTGGCGTCGTCAGTCTGGCGGTTGCCGCGTGTTTCGACGACCAGAAGAGTGCAACGGCTCAGTCATCCCAAATCAGCACCGACCGGTACGAGTCGCAGCACGACGGTTACGTAGCCGATTTCCAGGAAGCACTGGCGAAACTGATCGTCGACTGCCAGACCAGAAATCTCCAGGACGCCGTCGACGAGATGCTCCCCTGGCAGGCCGCCGTCGATGTGGCATCGCTGAGTGACCGCAAGCTGCCACAGGAAGTCCAAGGGGACATTCCGCTTTCACTCCCTCAGGACGAACGTCTTTGGCGAATCGAATTTCGCACGCTTCGTCAGGATATCGCAAAGAATCTCTACCTGCTGTCTCGCCGTGTCCTCAACGACGGAAATCCACACGCTGCCTGGCGGCTGATTCACGAGATTCTCTGGTACGATTCGGACTACGGTCGAGCACGCACACTCCTCGGCTACGAGCAGTACGGCGACGAGTGGGTAACGCCCTTCGCCGCTAAGAAAATGCGAGACCGCTTTGTCTGGCACGATAAGTTTGGCTGGCTGCCCGCCGTTCACGTCGAACGCTACGAGAAAGGCGAGCGGTTCTATCGAAATCGCTGGTACACCGCTCAGAAAGAAGCGGAGCTCCGCCGCCAATGGGTTCACGGCTGGGAGATCGAAACCGACAACTACCTTCTCAAGACGAACGTCAGCCTTGAAGCAGGAGTCGTACTGGCAAAGAAGCTCGAAGTTTTCCACGAGTGGTTTCAACGAGCGTTCCCAGCATTCTTCAACACGCCTGCGCAACTCAAAGTTCTGTTCGGACCGGCAAACCGTCGCCGACGTGTCAAACGCTCGCCGTTCGTCGTCCACTATTACCGCAGCAAAGAAGAGTACGTGCGACGGTTGATCAAGAAGAACCCGCAGATCGCGATCACCAACGGAATCTATACTCCGGACGAACGGACTTCGCACTTCTACGTCGACCCCAACAGCGACATCGAGGCAACGGTTTATCACGAAGCCACTCACCAGATTCTCTACGAGCTGAATCCGAAGCCGCGACGGATCGCTGTTAACGAACATTTCTGGATTCTTGAAGGCTTCGCCTGTTACATCGAATCATTCAGGCCTCTGGCAGACGGAGTTTCGATCGGAAATCCGGACTACGTTCGCTTTTTCTTTGCACAACATAACCTGATCGAAGATGGCTTCTTCGTGCCACTCGACCGTTTCGCCGGCTTGAGCAAAAACGCCTACCAGACCCCGATGCACATCAGCGAGCGTTACAGTCAGGCTTCGGGACTCGTCCACTTTTACATGCACTACGAAAACGGCCTGTATCGTGACGCGATGATCGATCACCTCGCCGCGCTGTATCGCCCCATCGATCCCGGTTTTCGTATCGGAGGTATGGACCACTTCACCGGAGTCCCCTACTCCAAACTCAGCCAGCAATATCGTGACTACATCACGGGACTGGACAGCGCCCCCAACCGACTCGCCGCGGCGATACAGGCAGCAGCACAAGCAGCTGCCAGGAAACAAGCTGCCCCGCAGGAATAACCGAAGCCTGATCGCTTGAAACCTGACCGGTCCACGCGTTAATGAGATGTCTCAAGCACGAGACATCCTAAACACCGCACAGGACCGACATCGATGAGTGATCAGATCTGCCGCTGGGGCATCCTTGGAACCGCCGGAATTGCCCGCAAGAACTGGCACTCGATTCGCAACTGCGAAAACGCGTCGCTTGTTGCCGTCGCCAGCCGAACCGTTGAACGAGCTCAGCAGTACATCGACGAATGCCAGAGCGACGTTTCGCACTCGCCAGCTCCGCGAGCCATCGGCACGTACGAAGAAATGCTCGCCGCAGACGATATCGACGCCGTTTACATTCCACTGCCGACGGGCATGCGTGCTGAGTGGGTTATCCGAGCGGCCGAAGCGGGCAAACATGTCGTCTGCGAAAAGCCTTGCGGCCTGGACGCCGCCGAGGTCCAGAAGATCCTCAACGCGTGCGACAAAAACAACGTCCAGTTCATGGACGGCGTCATGTTTATGCACAGCCATCGGCTGCACGCACTGCGAGAAGTGCTCAACGACGGAACCAGCATCGGCGACCTGCGCCGCATTGCGACGGGTTTCAGCTTCTGTGCACCGGATGAGTTTCTGGAAGGCAACATCCGAGTCAGCAGCCAGCTCGAACCGATGGGCTGCCTCGGCGACCTCGGCTGGTACAACGTCCGGTTCACACTCTGGGTGATGAACTACGCAACGCCCACGGCGGTCAGTGGCCGACTCTTATCAAG
>JBLFXD010000563.1:0-5150 GCA_047611045.1 Planctomycetaceae bacterium
ATCAGGTTTTCATTCTCAATCACATCGAGATTCGCCAACGCGGCCGCACATGACACAGGATGAGCAGCGTGCGTCGTCGTGATTTCTGCTGGCGGCAGAAGATCGAGGATCTCCGCTGGCCCCAGCACCGCAGCGAGTGGCAACGACGAGGTCATTCCTTTGCCAACACAAATCAGATCTGCGCGAACGTCATAGTGCTCGTGCGCAAACATTTTCCCGGTCCGAGCGAACCCAGTCTGAACTTCGTCAAAGACAAGCAGGACATCGTTCGCGTCTGCCCATGTCCGGAGCGCCTGCACGTAGCCCTTCGGCAAAGGCACGGCTCCCCAGCCCTGCATCGTCTCGATGAAAACCGCGCAAACTTTGTTAGCAGTGATCCCATGGTCGGCCAGCGCTGCCAGACTCTTCTGCAGAAACACCGACCAGTCGACATCTTCTGCCGAGCTGTTGCCAACTGTCGGAAACGGAATGTGGTGAATGGCCGAGTCGGGAGTTGCCAGCCAGGGTTTGCTGGCGGATGTGCCAGACATCTGATGTGCTCCGAGTGTCCAGCCGTGATAGTCAGCCTCGTGGGTCAACACATGGTACTTCTCGGGACTGCGATTAAGTCCGGCTTCACGAGCCAGCCGCAACGCACATTCGATCGCCTCAGAGCCGACGGTCCAGAAGTAAACTTTGTCGCAATGATCCGGAGCGATGCCGATGAGGCGTTCTGCAAGCTCGATCCGAATGTCAGAGGCAAAACTGAATTGTGCCATCAGACCGCCACTGGCAACGTGCTTCTCAACCGCGTCGCGAATGGCCGGATGCCCGTGCCCAGTGTTTGTCAGGACTGCCGTCGACGTGAAGTCGATCCATTGATTGCCCGCTCGGTCTTTGATTGTGAACCCTTCGGCCGAATCCCAGATCACCGGAGGCTGGTAGCAGTTGACTATGGGAAACAACGAAGCGGCTCGTTGGAGATCCGGAATGGTCTCAGGAGTTGGAAGCGGCGTACGAATCCGCCGATACTGCGTCTTGATGTTTGGAGTTTCTTCCGATGCGAGAACAAACGTGTTACTGAGGACGTGATCATCGTTCCGTGCCACGGCAACCTCCCGAGGGTGAATCTGAGTGAAACTCGGATCGTATCCGCCCGAACGCGATCGATGAATGATGCCGCTCGCGCAGCGTTGCTCGACTCATGATGGAAATAATGATTAGTTCGACAATCATGAAAGCGCCAACTGTGATCGAGTGACCAAGGTTGCGACTGTCCCAGACCTACGGATTACCGCGACTGGTGCGGCACAAGTATGGTTATGGGTTGCAGGACGCACCTTGACTTCCTGGTTCCGTGCTGGACAATCACGTGTTGGCTTTTCCTGCTGTGTGATCGAGAGTTACGTCGGGTCGCGGTGCATACCTTTTCCGATACTGACCTTCGCTCGAATCAAACAGCTTCCGCCGGTTGAGGCATTGCGATGCTCGCAAAGCTCATCTCGATTGATGGCGATCGACCGATCGTCCTCACGAAAGATGTCACAGTCGTGGGGCGCAAACGCGGCGTCTGCGATGTGTACATCGACCGGTCCAGCGTGTCGAAACTTCACTGCGTGATCGTGAAGACGGACGGCCTGCTTTTCATTCGTGACCTTGGCAGTACCAACGGCACCAAAGTCAACGGGCAACGAGTCACTCGCGGAGCATTACTGCCCGGCGACGAACTCGCCTTTGCCAACGCCCGCTTCCGCGTCTACCTCGGCCCGGACGAGCCCGAACCCGAGCGTCGTCCCGACCGCACCGAGATGATGACTTCATACCCGGAAGCCGGTCAGTTCAGTGACGACAGCTTCGACGACGAAGCCGTCGCGGGACTCGGCAGCGAAAGCGACGTTCGCCTGATTGGCGACGACTGACAGGATGATCGCCTTAAATGACGGATTCAGATCGTGTCTCGGATGACCAAACTGTTGAGAACGCTGACGCGCTTCCGTTCCTGGCCGGTGGCCCAGGAATCGGCGGACTTCTCAAGCAATCTCCGGAAGACTTCGTTGTCGACGAGATTCCCGCATACGAAGCTTGTGGCGAAGGGGACTTCCTCTTTCTGCATATCGAGAAGCGAGGGATCCCGACACCGGACCTGCTGCGGCATATCGAACACGTGCTCTCGCTCAAGCAGGCTGACGTTGGATGCGCTGGCCGAAAAGACGCCCACGCCGTAACCACACAGTATGTGTCCGTTCCGGCGACGGCCAGCGATTTGATCGAGAAGATTGATTCCGATCAGATCAAAGTTCTCAGCGCCGTGCGGCACACCAACAAGCTGAAGACCGGCCATCTTCGAGGAAACAGATTCCGGCTTGTCGTCCGAGAAGCCGTAGCGAACGCAAATCAACTTGCTCAGCAGCTGGTGACGGAGATCCAGAAATCTGGGTTCCCGAACTACTTCGGTGAGCAAAGATTTGGCAACGCCGGAACGACTGATGATCTCGGCTTTCGAATGTTGCGAGGCGAACGCGTTCGACGACTCAGTCGCGACGGGATGCGGTTCACGCTCTCCGCCGTCCAGTCGCGAATGTTCAACGCCTGGGTAGCCGACCGAATCTCCGACGGTCTGAGCGGCCAGGTACTGAAGGGCGACGTCATGCAGGTCACCACTTCCAAAGGGCCGTTTGTCGTCACCGATGCTGCCGTCGAGCAAGCTCGTTACGACAGTCATGAAACTGTCCTGTCCGGGCCGATCTTCGGGCCAAAGATGAAACAACCCGAGGAGATTCCGGCAGAACGGGAGCAGGCAATACTCGACCGGTTCGACCTCCCACGAGAAGCATTCAGCAAGTTCAAGAAGTTAACGCTTGGAACGCGCCGGCCGATGGTAATCTGGCCTAATGACCTTGCCGTACAGAATGTCGAAAACGGCATCGAGTTCTCATTCACGCTGCCGTCGGGTGTCTACGCAACGTGTTTGATGCGCGAGCTTCTGAAAAACCAGTGAGCATTCGTCCGGAGGGCCTATTGAAGCACGCTTGCGACTTCGGCAGCGTGACGACAGATCCTTGCCGCACTTTCGCAAATTTGTTGCACTGACTTTTCGCCTTTCAGCAGCACCGGGTGATGAAGAACCAGCACGTGCTCATCGCAAAGGTTTGAATTCGGCAAGTCACCGACCGCTCGAAAGCGACGCTTGCTGTGGATCCTGTGCAGACTTCGAAACCCGGGATCAAGTGCCACATTTTCAGCACGCATGGCCTCGGAAAATTTGTCTCGGCTTAGCCCGGTCGAGTGAGTCGGGTCAAATTGGATACCGACTTTGAAGAATGCAGGACAGTCTTCATCCCTCAAAGGACACGCATCAACGAGTGGCCGAAGTATTGCGTCGCCTTGTGTGGACGTGAGCTGTTTTAGTTCCTTCGACAGCCGGCGAACGGAGTGCCAACGACCGCTGTTGCGTTCGTCGAGTCGTTCGAGCTGCGGTCGCAACACGGCAGCCTGCATTTCTGACAAGGGATAGGCTTCGTTGCCTCGCTGAGTGAACAATCGGATTCGCTGAGTGATGTCCGGGCGGTTCGTCATGACCGCGCCGCCGCGTCCGGACGTTAGAAGTTTGCTCCCGCCGAAACTCAGCACCCCGACATGCCCGGCTGTGCCAGCACGATGTCCGTCGAGAATCGCGCCGGTTGCCTGGCACGCGTCCTCAACTACGGCAATGTCGTGACGATCGGCCAGCTCCATAACCGCTGTCATCGGCACCCAGCCGCCGTGCAGATGCGACACGATGATCGCTTTCGTCTTGTCTGAGATGGCGGCTTCGATTTGCGACACATCCAACTGCCAGCTCGCCGGATCGATATCGACCAGAACCGGCGTCGCGCCAATGGCGAGGACGTTCTGAAAGTTCGCTTTGAAGTCGTAAGCGGCAAGAATGACCTCGTCGCCGGGTTCAACTCGGACGCCACGCAACGCAAGTTCAACCGCCACCGTCCCGCTGGCACACAGAATCGTTTCCGTCACCTTGTGAAATGTGTTGAGCTGTTCGGTCAGCGCTTCGCAGTTCGGGCCGTGATACTTTCCCCACGAACCGTCACTCAAACAGGCGTTCAACGCGTCGGTGACTTCGGGCCAGTCTCCGGGCCAGACGGGTGGACCTTCCGGTCGAAGCGGCGTTCCGCCGAGGATCGCAGGGAGTTCAGACGCTGACATCGGGGTGTGCTCGGCAGAGGTCTCAACAGTGGGAATGCGACGAACGACGCAGTGCCGGACGCATTCCAGGATCTGAACTTCGTCAGGCGAATCCTGCCCTACAACAGGCCGGGGATGGGTTGCCATTCGCCGGCGACTCGTGCGACTTCTGGTGGGACTCCCTGAGCGATTCGCAGCTCGGCGACGTCGAACAGCGTGTGCATGATCGTGGCGATCAAGTTTGAGTTTCGCATGGGAGTCGTCAATGGCTCGCCCGCATCGCGAGTTGACTGCCCAATCACCTGTCCCGGTTTGACGCCGCCTCCGGCCAGCATCAGTGGTGACAAATTGCCCCAGTGGTTACGTCCGCCATTGGCGTTGATGCGTGGCGTGCGGCCCATTTCGCCACAGCAGACCAGCAGGATCTTGTCGCTGAGTCCGCGTGCTTCGACATCGTCCAGAAACGCGGAGACCGCATGGTCAAACGGCGTCCCCATGTACCGCATGCCTTCTTCGACGCCGGCGTTGTTCTGGTCGGCGTGCATGTCCCACACAAAGTTTGTGGTGACGGTGACGAAGCCTGTGCCCGCTTCGCACAGTCGCCGCGCCATCAGCATCAGCTTGCCGAGTGACTTACCATTGTCGACGTACCGTTCGTAATTCTTCCAGTGGCGGCTGATGTCTGAAGGACGCATCAGCGGTGCGGTGTCGTACCGTGCGACGGTAGCCGGGTCTTCTTTCGACAGATCGAATGCGTCGGCGACGCCGCCGAGGATTGTCGAGAACGCCTGCTCGCGAACTTTCTCAATGCCGCCGGCCTTGCCTGCGTTTTCCAGAGCCCACTTCACCTCATCAAGATTCGAAAGCAGCGATCGTCGATCACCAATCCGGTCGATCGGGAGATTGAGTTTCAGATTGTTTTGAGCGTCGCCATCAGCTCCCGGAATGAACGGCGAGTAAACGCTGCCGAAGTTGCCAACCGATTCGAA
>JBLFXD010000564.1:0-5135 GCA_047611045.1 Planctomycetaceae bacterium
TTCGTCCGGCGAGTTTTGCCGCAACCACCGAACCTGCGCGGCGTACGGCGCGATGACCCCGATGTCGCGTCCTCGCAAACCCGCATCCTGCAACTCGGCAACCTTGCGAAGAACCAGTTCGGCTTCCTGCAGGTTTCTTTTGCTGAGTCCGTCCGGCTCAAGTTCCTCGTCCCAGCCTGCGCCAGCCGAGTCGATAAACGTCACCGGCTCGAGCGTCACGAATTGCTCATCGACATGGTCGAGGTCACTCAGCAGGTGACCACTGACCGAATCGTGCGACTGCAGCGCTCCGTCGTAAAACTGCGCGGATGAAAAATTCATAATCTGATCGTGCATCCGATACTGCACGTTCAGCCGTCGCGTAATGCGGTCTCCGTAGAGGCCGACCAGCCGCTCCAGCAAGCTGACTTCCAAACCTTCCTTCGCCGCCTGCTTCGACAGAACTGTCGGCGGAAGCTGGCAATGATCGCCGGCCAGCACCAGACGGTCCGCTCTCAGAACCGGCATCCAGCTTCCGGGCTCGGTGCTCTGACACGCTTCGTCGATCACGACCAGGTCAAAGCGACGATCGCCCAATAATGATTCGTCGAGCGTCGTCGTCGCGCAAACGACGTCTGCGTTATCGACGACGGAATCGATCGCCTGTTGCTCCAGCATTCGAATGTCTGCTTTCAGCCGTTTCGCTTCCTGCCGCATTTCGCGTTTTGCGCCGAACACCGGTTTTCCACGAGTGAACTTAACGGCCTGCCGAAACAATCCTTCCGACTCACGCCGCATTTCATGAATGAGCCCTGTCAATTCGTGGCGAGCCACCTGGCCGTCCAGCGTGTAATCCTGCAGCCGCGCACTGACGCGCGCCGGATGTCCCAGCCGAACCGTTTTCTGCCGAGCATCGACCAGCTTCTCAAGAAGATTGTCGACCGCCGTGTTGCTGGGTGCGCACGCCAGAACTTTCTGCCCCTTCGCAATCGCCTGGCAAATCAGCTCGACAATCGTCGTCGTTTTGCCCGTCCCCGGTGGACCATGAATGATCGCGACGTCGGATGCCGACAAAGCAAACCGAATCGCCGCCTGCTGAGACTCGTTCAGCTCCGCATCGAAGTGACACTCCTCCTCATCCTTGAATGACAGGTCGCGTTCGCCGAGCAGAATGTCGCGGAGTTCTTTCGGTCGGCCGCGAGCCTCCTTCGCTCGTTTCAGAGCGTTCAGCATTCGCTTTCGAGTGATCTCGTCCGGAGAAAGATCGATCCGCAATCGTTCAGCGTCAGGCCAATCATTCACCGCGACCTGAATCGATTTCCGACTGATCGCTGTCACGACTCCCTGGCAGGCATCTCCCGAAGCATCATCGTTCGGCGTCAGAACGACCGGCGATCCGACTCGAAGCCGATTCCACGGTAGCTGTAACGTGCGGTTTCGTTTGACCAGAGTGATCAGGTATCGCCCGCCCAGCCCGGCATCCTCATCCGTGACGACAAGGTCGAGCAGCGTTTCTCCCGACTTCTCGGCGTCAGGCCCGTTCTGCCGTTTTCGTCGCTCACTCAGCCGTTCCGCCTCGGCCACTGATTCCAGATCAATCCAGTCAGCGAGCCGTTGAAAATGTTCGTCCATGGAAAAGTGCAATCTTCTCGTCCGATCTTCAGTGTGCAGCGTCGAGGCCGGCAGGAGCCTCAGGCAGAATAAAGGAACACTAAATGGACAGCGCCACTTAGGGGTTATTCACCTCTCCCTCTGGGAGAGGTCGCGGTCTCAGCCGCGGGTGAGGGCCGTCCATTTCGCCAACTCTGACATAATTTCCAAAAAAAACGTACGAACAACCCTCTCCCGGCCCTGAGAGGCCGACCTCTCCCAGAGGGAGAGGTGAAGCAAAGTGGCGCTGACCAATCTAATCGATGCTAATCTTCGCTTATGTCTGACGATTCGGATTAGTGATGATTAGCAGAAGGTTAGCGTTCCTAAAGTTTTTGTCTGGTCTGGCGCTGCAGAGCTGCAGTTTCACGGCGTGGATTGGACGGTTCAGTTGAATCGGAAGCGGCCTACCCCGTACACCTTCTCAATCAGATTCCCACCTCGGGCGAGCCTGCCGCCTGGTACACCGCGCAGACCGGGCATTCGCCACGTCGACCTATTGCCAAATAAGGAAACCATCTCATGAGCAAACTCACCCGTCGAAGTTTTGTCGGTCAGTCTCTGGCCGCTGCCGGAGCGATTTCTGCCGCTCCTGGAATCCTGCGAGCTCAGGGTGCCAATGATAAAATCGGAATGGCCGTTGTCGGCTGCGGCGGCCGCGGCGGAAGCCACATCGGCGGCTGGCTGAGCGACCCTCGCACTCACATTACGGCCATCGTCGAAGTCGATGAGAAGAAATCGGCTGAACGAGCAAAGCAGATCGAAGACAAACAGGGAACTCGCCCAACCATCTATCGAGACATGCGGGAAGCCTTCGCCGACAAATCAGTCGACGCGATCAGCACGGCGACGCCGAACCACTGGCACGCTCTCTGCGGCGTGTGGGCGATGCAGGCCGGCAAGGACGCGTACATTGAAAAGCCCGTCTGCCACAACATCGCGGAAGGCTCTGCACTGATCGCCGCCGCTCGCAAGTACGAACGCATCTGCCAGGTCGGAACTCAAAGCCGATCGAGCAAGGCACTGCACGACGCCTTCGAATTCCTGAACAGCGGCGGAATCGGCGACGTCAAGTTCGCTCGCGGCCTCTGCTACAAACGTCGGAAGTCGATCGGAGCACTCGGCGACTACCAGATCCCGTCAGAAGTTGACTTTGATCTGTGGAGTGGACCGGCTCAGTACTCCGATCCGAAACTCACGCGAGGCCGCTTCCATTACGACTGGCACTGGCAGCGTGCGTACGGAAATGGCGACCTCGGCAACCAGGGTCCGCATCAGACCGACATCGCTCGCTGGGGCTTGGGCATCGACGCTCACCCCATGACGATCATGAGCTACGGCGGCCGACTCGGTTATCAGGCGGAACGGAAGGACCCGAAGTACGTTGACGCGGGCGACACCGCCAACACGGAAGTCACCATTTACGATTACGGTGACAAGTCGATCGTCTTTGAAACTCGCGGACTTGGCGTTGACAACTCAGCCGACGAAGAACTGAACAACCTGTTCGGTTCGACCAAAGGCAACAAGATCGGCGTCGTTTTCTACGGCAGCGAGGGGTACATGGTTCAGCGCACGTATTCAAACGTCGTCGCCTACGACAAGGAATTCAAGAAGATCAAGGAGTTCAACGGCGGCGGCGACCACTTCGGAAACTTCATCGACGCAGTGAAGAGTCGAGAAGTTTCTGACCTGAATGCCGACGTCCGGGAAGGTCACCTGTCAGCAGGCATGAGCCACCTGGGCAACATTTCCTACTACATGGGCGAAGACAACAAAGTCTCGGTCAGCGAAGCTCGCGAGGCAGTGCTCGGAATCCGAAGCCTCGACGACAACGGCAAGACGTTCGACCGAACAGTCCAGCACCTGAAGGACAATAATCACGATCTGGCCAAGTACCCAATGTCGCTCGGCCCGTTGCTGAAGTTCGATCCGGAGAAAGAAATCTTCCCGGAATCAAAAGCGGCAACCGCCTTGTGCAGCCGCGAATACCGAGGCGAATACGTCTGCCCGAAAGCAGCCGACGTCTAACCGAGTCGGATTTGCTCAACCGGCTAATCAAGTATCTCGGCAGCACATTTCCAGCGAAGAACTCTTCGCTCGCATGTGCTGCCGTTTTTCGTTCGTCGACAGCTACTCGGCGGGCCAGCCTGCAGGACTAAGTTCGCGAACCCTGCCATCAGTCAGATTGAGCACCCAGGCAATCTTCCGATTTTCAGCGGATGCCACGGCAACAGTTTCGTCAGCAGACAACGACAAGCTGTTCAGCTCAACTCGATCAGACGTGACTTCCCATTGCTGCGTTTCGCCGTTCGTCAGGTCGACCCGCCTGACGAATGTTCCCGCTGCTGCATAAATCGCCGAAGTGCTCGGGAAGTGAATGCATCGTGCATGAACTCCGGTGTCGATCTCCCGAGACTCAAGTCTGTCTTCAGAAACGGCAATCAGCACAATTCGATCGCTTCTTAGGACAGCCAGTAGATTTCCTTCTTCGCAAAACATCAAACGCTCAAAGACACCCTTTTCGCGTAAAACGATGCTGCCGGCTTCACCAGTTTTGCCGACCGGTTTCCCGCTGGCACGGTCCAGCACGACAATGTTGCCATCGTCGTCGGCTCCAGCAACCAGGCTGCCGTCTCCGCTGAGGACAGGAACTGGAGATGGCATTAAGTCCAGAGTCCCGGTCGGCGTTCCCTCGACCGTGTCCCAGAGCGCAACCACTCCCATGTGGTCAACACAAACGGCGAACGCACCGTTCGCGGAGAGATTGGACTGTTCCGCAGGGGGAAGCTTGATGGTTCCCGTAGTGCGCGATGCTCCGTCGAGAGCCCACGGTCGCAGAGTCTTGCCATCCCTCGCCATCAGAGTTGCCGGATGCCCGAACGATTCCAATTCCGGCACGTCGATCTTGCTTTTGAACCGTCCCGTGGCAGCGTCCCAGATGTCAGCCGGACCGCTTTCTCTCAACAGAATGACGTCTGAAGTGTCGGGCAACCAAAGGGCCTTTGTTACCGGTCTGGCACTTGCAACTGCCAGAATTCTGCCCGTACTGGCGGTCGAACTCGCCGCAGCCAGCCACACGATGATCCCGACCGCAAAACTTCCGGCGAGTACAGCGAGAGTCGCTCCGGATGGTAAGACTCCGGCAATCCCATCGGGCATCAGGCGGCTTGCTTGCGATGCGAATCTTTGGGCCAACGAATGCCCGGATACTCTGATGCCAAGATGCTCAAGCGTTTTCACGGCTCCGAGACGAACCATCTCGTCTGAATCGTCGAGCATCCCTCGAATCAATCTGACCGCAGCCATGGCCTTCAGTTTCCCGAGTCCCGACAGAGCGTGGTACCGAACCTCGGGTACTGGATCTTTAAGCAACGCGAGCAGCGCAGGAACGACCGAATCATCTCCAAATGCTCCAAGCGCAAAAGCAGCGGCACATCGCACGGCAGATTCATCTTCCAGCGAGCGTTCCAGAAGCGGAATCACTTTTGCGTCGCCAGTTCGGC
>JBLFXD010000565.1:0-5131 GCA_047611045.1 Planctomycetaceae bacterium
TCGGAAACGATGGCTTCATTCGGTCGGGCGTTGAGGTCCGAAAAAGACGGAGCGAGTCGTCTCTTTGTGCGGTTACCTGACGACGCAGAGGTCAGGTGCACCCTTCGCCTTCCTGTTCGCTGGCAGGCGAGTTCACTCCAGGAAGCAAAGGCGTCATCCTTGACTCCTCAACCAGACGGCTCTCTCCGCTATGCCAACTCGGTGATTGCACCGTAGGATTCTCACCGTTGTCCAGTCGGACTTTCCGCACTGCTAGCACGGATTGGGAATGCGCCACCATGAGATATCTGATCGTTGGGTTGATCGTTGCCGGAATGCAGTTTGGATTTCTTACGGTCACCGCTACAGCGGACGGGCTTCGAGTGGCGACGTTTTCGGCAGACATCACGCCGCCACTTGGTCAGCCGGTCGGGTTGGGATTCATTCCGATCCTGAAGACGGCAGAGCATCCGTTGCTCGCTCGCGGAATCCTGCTGCAGGATGAGGGAGTGTCCTGCGTGATCTGCACGCTGGATTGGATGGAGGTTCACAACGAATCGTACGACTTCCTCCGGGAAGCGATCGGCGAAGCAGCCGGTGTGCCGGCATCGCGCGTCGCTTTGCAAAGTCTGCATCAACACACCGCACCGGCGATGTCGACAGCGGCTCAAAGGTTGCAACTGTCGGAAACAGATCCTCGACGGATTGCTTCCGCCGAATATCTGTTGAGTGTTTCGAAGAAGATCGCCGCAGCCGTTCGCAAGAGTCAGGAGAACTGGCAGGCTGTGACGCGCATCGGCACTGGCAAAGCGAAGGTCGACCGCGTCGCTTCGAACCGCCGTCTCGAACAGCCCGATGGCTCAATCAAGCAACGCGGCAGTAACACGAAAAAGTCTCCCGCGCTGCGAGAGCTTGAAGAGGGGCTCATCGATCCGTGGGTGCGTACGGTTTCTTTCGACGGCGACGACGGTGCGATCGCCCAGCTGCACTATTACGCGTCTCACCCGCAGAGTTTCTACGGAGACGGTCGAGCAAGTTACGACGTCCCGGGCATCATTCGTGAACGGCTCGAACAGGCAGGCGGAGCGTTTCAGGTTTACGTCACTGGCTGCGGCGGCGACGTTGCGTACGGAAAGTACAACAACGGCTCCCCGGAAGCGCGAACCGAATTGACCGCGCGACTGCAGGCCGGAATCGAGCACAGCATCGCCACCCTGAAGCGGCAACCCGTCAAGCCGATGCAGTGGTCCGTCGAGCCGGTCCGATTTCCGTTTCGCACCGACGAAGCCTTCTCGGAATCAACGAGCCGCCGAATCCTTCGGGATTCGAACGCGAGCGAGTCTCAAACTCGCAAGGCCGCGATCGCTCTGGCCTGGATCGAGCGTGCGCGTTCCAAACGTCCGGTCGAATTGAGCTGCCTTACGCTTGGAGCGGTGCAGATGTTGCATCTGCCGGGCGAGCCGTTCGTGCAGTTCCAACTGGCTGCCCAGAAAATGCGGCCGGACAGTTTCGTCTGCGTCGCCGGCTACGGTGACTGCGGAATGGGGTACATCGGCGGCGATCGGATCTTCACTGACCGAGGTGGCTACGAGCAAACATACTCGTTCGCCGGCGCGTGCGAGGAGTTGTTTCTCTCGTCGATTCAGAATCTTTTGACAGGCTCGTCCGAAGCCGCCGCTGAGAAACAACTGCCGCGGTACACCGCTCAGCGTGCAGACTCGAAGATTGAAGTGGACGGCAAACTCGATGAGCTCGCGTGGCGAAACGCGGCTTCGTTTGGCGATTTCAAGTTTGCCTGGTGGAAAGACGGGAAGAAGGAACAAACCGTCGCCCGCATGCTGTGGGACGATGAGTTCTTGTATGTCTCGTACGCTTGCCAGGACGCGCATATCTCGGCCGTCGAGACCGAGCACGACAGCCCTGTTTACAAAGACGACTGCGTTGAGCTCTTCACCGCACCGAACCCCGAACGCCCCTTCGACTATTTCAATATCGAGATGAATGTGAATCGGGCGATCCTTGATCGGCATCACCCGGACGGACCCGGTAAGAAGGTGCCGAACTGGAATTCGCACGGGATCAGGATCGCGACATCAGTCGACGGAACGCTCAACGACGACACCGACAAAGACCGCGGCTGGGTGCTGGAAGTAGCGATTCCGTTTGCCAACTTTGCAGAAGTCACCGGGCGGCCGCATCCTCGCGAAGGTGACGTCTGGCATGTGAATCTGAACCGACTCGGTGGTCAGACCAACCCGCAGTACAGTCAGTGGTCGCCCGGCACGACGAAGGCTCCGGCGTTTCATGCTCCGGACACGTTTGGCCGAGTGACCTTTTCGACGCAGACTTCGACACAGCGAGCGGCCAAAGCAGTTGCCGCTGCCGGTTACGAAGCCGTTCCAGATTTCCTGAAACTGCCGAACGATGTCAAACTTGGAGCGTGCTCTGCCTGCGCTATTAACAGCGGGGGCGACCTCTACCTCTTTCATCGTGGGGCGAAGCCGATCCTCTGTTTCGATTCGTCTGGTAAGTTTCTTCGGTCGTGGGGTGGCGACCTGATCGAGGCGGCTCACGGAATGCGAGTCGACAGTGGCGACAACGTCTGGGTGACAGACACCGGGCATCACACCGTCCTCAAGTTCAGTCCGACTGGAAAACTTCTGTTGGCTCTGGGGACAAACGATCGGCCAGGAACCGGCATCGATCAATTCAACAGGCCGACGGACGTGGCCTTCGCCTCAAACGGCGACGTCTTCATCACCGACGGATACGGAAACAGCCGCGTGATGAAATTCAGCCGTGACGGCAAGTTCATTTCGCAATGGGGAAAGCGCGGCACGGGAGCCGGCGAATTTCATCTTCCCCATTCGATCGTGATCGACGATCAGCAGCGAGTCATCGTTGGCGACCGGGAAAACGATCGCATCCAGGTGTTCGATCAGGATGGACAGCTTCTCGAACTCTGGCCGGGGTTCGCGCCTTACGGAATCGCCCTGGATTCTTCGCAACGAGTTTTCGTCGCTGACGGTCGAGCCAGTCAGCTACTTCGCCTCAACGAAGCAGGGGTCGTCGACTGGCGACTCGGCAGTAAAGGACACGCCCCAGGGCAGTTCGAACTTCCGCACATGCTGGCCATCGACTCCGCCGGGAACATCTTCCTGGCAGAAGTCGGCGGCCAGCGGTTTCAGAAGTTTCGGCCAATCGGCAACGTGGCGGAGAAGTAAGTGCCGGACTTATCCGGTCTTGCTGCGAACGTTGAGTAAGTCACAGGCCTCTCGATAGCCGGGAGACTTCTTGCCGTACTCGCTGGCGGAAACTCGGGCGAGCCCGACCAGCTGTCGCCAACGGAGTGACTTGCGAGTCGTCGCGAATTCTTCGGTTACCGTGCGGTAGAATTTTTCGGCGTGCAGGGCACCGTCTTCGCTGGTCGCGAACTGGAGCATCAGATCGAAGACTGGCTTTGATCGGCCTCCCAATTCGTGGTAACGCTCGACGGCGGCTCCGGCCAGTGCCTGATCTTTCTGGCGGATTGCCTTGTCGATCATGGCGAGAGCTTTGTCGGCAGATTCAACTCGCTCGGTTTCGTCGCGTTTCAATGGCCACGGCTCACGAGTCATGCGGTCTCGCATCCCCGCCGAATTGTGAGCGCCGAGCAGCAGGCTGACGACCGAATTCCGATGGTTGCTGACGCGGGCGATATTCCGCCACGCATTCGCGGCATCGGAAGCGTGAACGCCGACTGAATCACCGTGAACCGAACCGATGACCTTGTCACCGGTCGACGCTTTCGGGCGACCTGGGTCGTGCAGAAGCTGGAGGTTGGCGGCGAGCGAGATTGCTTCGGCGATGGCTTCCTGCTGCATGCCTTCGGCCATGCCCTGAGCGACCGCGTCCGTCGCTGAAGCGGGCGAGCCGGTGAAGATTGCAAAGGACAGATCGTCGACCCATTGATCGTCGGCTTCGCGTTTGCCGAGCGGTTTCTGAAGCAGCTTGTACTGATCCAGCAGTGCTGGCAACGTCGTCCACAGTTGCGGCTCCGGCTGATTCCTCTTGAGGCGGTACTGCGAACTGTCCGTGCAGAAACGGACGGACTGACTCAGCAGCGACTGAGCATGCTGCTCGCCGACCAGGTCAACAGCCAGCCACGCTCGCCACGCCAGCACGACGCGATGAACGTTGGTGGAATCCTGCACGGCGTACTGCACGTGGTTGAAAATTTCACCTCGAGGTTGACCGGACATTGCTGCGAGAATCTGTTCGGCTTTCCTCTGATCGCCAGCTCGGGTGGCGACTTGCAGGGCCGGCCCGTCTGCCTGCGAAATGTTCGCGCCGGAAGGTTGCGTTGTGACCGTCGGAGGCGGTGCTCCTCCCATTGCGTGAATTCGCTCGGTGTTCCGATACAGAACTTTCAGGACCGGCAGTGCCTTCAGGTTCGCCGGCAGTCGTTCCGACATGTCGAGTGCCGGAGCCAGCGCCATGAATGTGTGAAAGCCGATGTAGTCATGGCCCCGAAACGTTCTCGCGTTCGCCAGCGTCCCTGCGGCGATCAGCGACTTGAGATCCGTGCCGCTTGAGATTTTGTCGACGAGAACGCGTTGCAGTTCTGGCAGCGGCGTTTCCTGCATCAGCGAGATCAGTGGTTCAAGATTGTTCGGAGTAGAAGGACTCGATTCCTCGCTCGCCCGCAGCGGCGAAAGTCCCAGGTCCGTGGCCAGCGTCGTCCCAAGGCTTCCCACCAGCATGCCTCTTCCGACATTGCTGAGAAACGTCCGTCGCGTGTTTTGAGCCATTTCGATACTCCCCCAGAATTGTGATGACAGCCGATGATCCTACAACAGCTAACGCCGATGCGTTACAGCGGTCACGTTCTTTTCTCGGATTCCTGAGATGTAGTGACCGACAAGGCCACTGCTGATTGAACTGCCTTCAGCCTAATTTTCGCGCCACGGGCGTGACGAGCTCCTCGCGGATCGAATTTCAACGGCGGTGCTTCATCCTGCCCTCGACGATGGTTCACACGGAGTTACGCTGTCCGTAGCGGTGTTGTTTTTGGGTCCATCTGGGTTTATCGTGGGTAGAGGTCGAGTCCGCCGCAGTGGAAGAAGATGGCGGTTTTGAAGTTTTCGCGATTGCGGTATCCGCCGACTCTGCG
>JBLFXD010000566.1:0-5112 GCA_047611045.1 Planctomycetaceae bacterium
TCTCCGGTTCGTCGAGAAGACATTTGAAAGCGGCCAACGTGAACGGGGTATCGTGACAGAGCCGGCCGGAAATATCACGTGCGGCGGTATCCTCGCGCTCGTAGGTCAGGCTTTGCCTGACGAAATTCGAGGCTGCGTTGGATGGACAAGTTATATTCCAAACTCCGTAAGGCGGAGCCTGACCTACGGTTCGCCGCGAGACTCGCCCGACATCGCCTTCTGCTGAGGACGAGATTCAACGGGCGGCCCGTCGGCCATTCCCTGAGTCCAGTAGCGAAGATTGGTCAGTCGCTGCTCGCCCTTGGCAAAATAGACGTCCGGCAGTTGCTCGAAGCTCGACTGGAACGCGGCCCGAGCCAAAGGTTGCCAATTCGGTCGAGGCTTCACGATCGAAAGCTCCTGCAGACTTTCCACCAGAGCCATCGCGATTAACTGATGACCGCCGAACGAAGGATGCACATGATCGACCAGGATCGAGCTGTCCAGGATTCCGTGCCGCGTCTCCGGTTCCAGCAGCTGATGAGCGTCCAGCAGCGGCACGTCGTTTCGTGCGGCGACCTGCGCGATGGCCCGTTCCATCGGTGTGAGTATTCGCAGCGGACAGATGTCGTTCTCCCGAGCCAGCAGGAATTCTTCTCGCGCTGCGACGAAATTGCCGAGCACTTCCTGCAGCCGTCCCAGTTCGAAATGCGTTGCCGCGTATTCCGGATCGATGCGGATCGCTTCTTCGAACGTCGTGACGGCCGCAGCGGGAAACTTCTTCAGACTGGCACGAGCACGCTGCACCGCGTCGTTCCACAGGTCGCGTTCCTGGTCGGTCAGGTCGGATCGGTGTTCCGACTTGAATGGCATCGTGTCGGCAAGATTCGACGGCGGCCGAACGACCGCGATCGGCACACCGTGCTGCTTCGCCAGACGTACCATTCGTTCGAGATTACTTTCAAAGTGTGCGATGACTCCTTGTCGCCAGTCGTCATCGCGATGGTAAGCGGCGATTCCATCTTTGTAATCGAGAAACGCGTCGACGTCGGAACCGAGAACGTCACGACTGGCTGCTTCAGTCGCCGAGTCTGACTGCAGCACTTGTCGCAGTAACCGAAAACTTCGAAAGCGCGACAAACCATGAAACGCGCCGGTGATTAACTGCGAGGTCTCACGCAACTGACCGTACGATCGATCTTCGAGGAATTCGTTATGTCCGGTGCAAATAATGAATGCGTCGGGCTGGTAGCCGAGGCATTCCTGCAGGATCGGCACAAGCCGATAACTCGCGTACGAAATGCCGCCGCAGTTGATCACTTCCCAACTCTGATCTGGTTCAGCCTGCTGCAGGGCAAGTTCCAGCCACGTCGTGAAAGACGTCTCTTTGGCGAAGGGTCTGCCCTGCACCGTCGAACCACCCAGGCAGAAGATTCTTGTCGTGCCCGCCGGTTTAGAAGCCGCAAACTCTTCGGGTCGAAAGAATTTCAACCGCGATTTCGCCGTGACGAAACGATCGCCGTCCGAGCTCTTTTCGAACAGCGGCTGCAGATTGCTGAACCCGACGAACGGATCATCTTCGAGACGACTCTCGCCAACGCCGAGAAAACAACAGACAAGCTCGACGATAACGAACAACGAAAGTCCGCAGAGAATCGCCAGACCTCGCAGCAACCAGATTCGACGAGGCGTTCGAGGCGGCAAGGAAGCAACCGGAGTCGCAGCAGGCGGACTCAGCGGAGCCATTACTTAGTCACTCGAACGATTCGACGGCCGGAGTACGTTTTGCCGAAGACGTTCGACGCTCGAACTTCAATCAGGTGGCTGCCTGCGGCAAGGCCGTCCGGCAGCATCGCTTCCCAAAGATGCGACGAAATGCCCGGCGTCGGCAGCTTCAGCCACGGTTTCTCGGTAACCGCAAGTTCGAAGTCGTAGACGCGTTTGTAAGTCGGATCTGGCCGAGACGTCGAAGTCATTTTCACCCAGTCGCCCGAGCCGATTCGCATTTCGATCACTGAAGACGGAATCGCGTTAAAGACGTTTGCGGTGACAACCGTTTCAGCGACGTCTGCGGCAGCGACGACTTCCGGAGCGTCGAGCTGCATTTGATAGTCGGCCGGGCGTCCGGCTGCTTTGTAGTCGAGCCGGTACTCAGCACCGTCAAACGAAATGATCGAGTAACCGTTCGGCGTTCCGTCTTTGCAGATCGTGTGCGGAATGCCTCGTTCGTCCGGCGTGCCCGACCACCAGCTTCCACTGACCGTTACGTTGACAACGTGATGGTGCGGCTCCGGCCCCATCCAGCCGTCTTCCGTCGAGATCATCCGATGCTGGTGGTAATGCGTGTGCCCGGAAACGGACATGCAGAAGGGACGCTGCTCGATCAGTCGGTAAAGGCCGTGTCGGTCGTGAACATCGTCCAGTGGAATGTGCATCAGCAGAACGACGAGCTGATCGTCCGGAATGAGCGACAGGTCGTTCTTGACGAATTCGATCTGCTTCTTGCCGAACCCACCGCGATAACTGCCCTTCGTTTTCCCTTCGGCAACGAACCACTCAATATCGTCCAGCACGATGAAATGCACCGGCCCATGATCGAACGAGTAGTAAGCCGGGCCGAAATGACTTTCGAAAGTTTCGTCGCTGATCGCGTCATTCGGAGCGTCGTAGTTGATGTCGTGATTGCCGACGACGTTGTACCAGGGAATTCCCAACAGCGCGATCGATCGAGCCTGAGCTTCGAAAAGCGACAGATCGTCAAACAGAATGTCGCCCAGCGTCACTCCGAACGAAGCGTCCGTTCCGACCAGCTCTTCGATAACGTCGTGAGCGATGTAGTCGATCTCTTTCTGATTTCGCGGCTGCGGATCGCCAAACAGAATTGCTTTGAACTGTTCTGGTTCGTCCTGCGGGTAGAGAGCAAAGTCGACCGACTTGGGCAGGTCACCCGTGGGAGCAACTCCCTGATACTTCAGCGGCGGCGAACCTTTCGGCTTGTGAATGTAGTAGAACCTCGGAGTCTGATGTTCGCTGACCGGCGTTCGCCAGCCGGTTGGCTTGATGACGAAGATGATCGAGTCGTCGTCGACACCGATCTCGTATTTCCCGTCGGCGTCCGTTTTGACGATGTCGACGCCGTTGGAAATTCGAATATCGGCAAGGCCTTTCTCGCCAGAATCGCGGCTGCCGTTGCCGTTGGTATCGTGAAAGACAACTCCGCGAGCGGGTGTCAATTCGTCAGCGGCGTCGCGAGACGTTGACACCGCTACAAAAGCTGCGGACGAGATCGTCGCGGCGGTTACCAGGCAAATAATCGTCTGACGCATTTATCAAAGTTCCAGGTTCTAAGTTCCAGGCTGGGCACACCGGGTTCGATGTTGGCTGTTCGATGTTGAATGTTCGATGTTCTCTACCAGCGTTCGATCGGGCCGGACGGAACGGGAATGTGCATGTCGGGCAACAATCCTGTTCGATTTCCACCGACCGGGCCAGCTTCAACGATGATTGCCAGCGCGGCGTTGAATTCGTCGACTGTCTTTGCCTGCTGAAAATGATGTCGCAGTGCGGGTCGTACTCGCATCGATTTCAGATACCAATGGCTCATCTTTCGGAATCGGACAATCGCTCCATCCTCGCCCCACTGCTCCTGCATGTACGAAAACTGCCGGAGTAACAGCTCCAGCCGATCGTTGAAACTTCCCGGCGGCGACCATTCGCCAGTTTCTTCCCACTGACTCAGTTGTTTGAAGATCCAGGGATTTGCCAACGCTCCCCGTCCGATCGACACTCCGTCGCAGCCGGTTTCGGACAACATGCG
Source organism: Planctomycetaceae bacterium (assembly GCA_047611045.1). Classification (GTDB taxonomy): domain Bacteria; phylum Planctomycetota; class Planctomycetia; order Planctomycetales; family Planctomycetaceae; genus JABMPE01. Next base: position 3,797 of record JBLFXD010000566.1, read on the forward strand.
AGCGGCATCGGCCACCGTCCGCACGTCGCCGTTGCCGATGACAGGAATCGACTCGGTGGCCTCGGCGACTTTTCGGATACCACTTAAGTCGACACTGCCGCTAAAGCCCTGCTCGCGCGTCCGGCCATGAATCGCGATGGCGACGACGCCGATTTTTTCGAACTCGCGAGCGAACGTCGGAGCCGTCAGCTGAGTACTGTCCCACCCGAGTCGCATTTTCACGCTGATCGGAATCTTGACGGATTCGACGATCTTTTGAACCAGCGTCATCGTGCCGTCCGTGTTGCACATCATCCCGGCGCCGGAACCTCCGCCAGCAATCTTCGCGACCGGACACCCCATGTTGATGTCGATCGAGTCGATGCCTCGCTCTTCCAGATACTGAGCGGCGTCGACCATTGTGGCGGCGTCGCGTCCAAAAATCTGAACCGCAAACGGTCGATCTTCAGGATGCGTCTCGATCATTTTGAGAGTTTTGGGGTTCTCATGAATAATCGCGTCCGCGCTGACCAGATCCGTCGTCGCCAGCCCGATGCCGCCGATCTGACGCACGATCCGACGAAACGAAAGGTTCGTGTAACCGGCCAGCGGCGAAAGGTGATAACGAGACTCCAGCCGCAACTCCCCGTAAGAGATCGGTGGCGGAAAATCAGGACGTGGATGAGTGAACGGCGACATTGTTCAGCGGATACTCTGGCAGACTTAATTCGTTTTCCGCCCATGAATGGAATCGCCCGAGGGGCCGAGACGTCATCCAACGGCGGTTTGAAGATAAGTGTAGCTGTTAAGCGACTCTTCGTAGAACTTCAGGAACGCTCCCGCTTCCGAATGTCCGAGTCGGCTGGAGCGTACAGCAGCTTCAACGGTTGCCTGCACACGGTCCAGCAGATTCTTGACATCGTACTGAACGTAGTCGAGCACGTCGTTGACTTTGTCTCCCTTGACGATGGCGGTGAACGTAAACCCGCCGCTTTCCGCAACGTCAACGTCAACGTCAACGTCAACGTCAACGTCAACGTCAACGTCAACGTCCGCGACGTTCGTGTCGCCGAAGAGGTTGTGCAGATCGCCAGGAATTTCCTGGTACGCTCCGACCAGGAACGCGGCGAGGTAATAGGGCTCGTCGTTGAGCGCGTGCAACGGCAGAGTTCGGTTGACTTCGTCGGGACCAACGAAATGGTCGATCTTTCCATCGCTGTCGCAGGTGATGTCGCCCAGCACGGCGTTTCGCGTGGGTCGTTCGTTCAATCGATGAATCGGCATGATGGGAAAAAGCTGGCCGACAGCCCAACTGTCCGGCAGCGACTGAAACAAAG
>JBLFXD010000567.1:0-5110 GCA_047611045.1 Planctomycetaceae bacterium
ATTTACGCCCGGAGTCGTCGTGACGAGGATTCCTTTCTCGTTGCAGGCTTCCAGGTCGACGGCGTCAAAGCCGACTCCGCTTCGCGCGACGATTCGCAGCTCCGGACAGTTTTCGATGACGCGACGAGTGTACGGCTCCGAACCCGCGATTGTGGCCGAGCAACCTTCCATCGCCGCAATGAGGTCGTCTTCTTTCCACAAGTCGCTGCCTTCCGGCTGGAAGACGAGTTCAAACCCAGCATCCTGCAGCGTGGCGATGTGTGGTCCTTCTTCTCCGTTGAGTGAAAAAACGGCGGCTTTCAACATTGTGGGATTTCCAGAGGCGGGAGTTAGTTTGAAATTGTCGTTTTATGAGGCTGGTTCGTTGGCACGGACGCTCAAAACGTATTTTCTGGCGGAGATCATTGCGGGCGGAAGTCGGTAATCCAAGCGTGCCGCGACCGGGACAGGATGGGGAAGCTCCATTATCATCTGTGAGTTCAGTTTGAGTCGTTCCTTCAGGGCGAGGAGTTTCTGCACGGATGAGTGCCGAACCCGAGATTGCTTCAACACAGAATCTGACCGCATTCTTTGCAGAGTTGGGCCGCATTTATTCTGCGGACCGAATCCTGACGAACAACGCTCAGCTTGCGCCGTACGAATCAGACGGGCTGACGTGTTTCCGGGCCAAGCCTTGCGGAGTCGTTCTGCCCGAAACTCAGCAGGAAGTCATCGACACGGTCAAACTCTGTCATCGATTCGAAATGCCATTCATCGCGCGAGGCAGCGGGACGAGTCTCAGCGGTGGATCAGTTCCGATTGAAAACGGCCTGGTCATTGCGCTGAACCGGCTGAATACAATTCTCAGCTACGACGCCGAGCAGCGGATTGCGGTCGTCGAGCCGGGCGTTGTCAATCTGAAAGTTTCGCAGCACGTGGCGGCGGACCGGTTGTACTACGCTCCGGATCCTTCCAGCGGGCCGGTCTGCACGATCGGCGGAAACGTCGCTTTTAACTCCGGCGGTGCTCACTGCCTGAAGTACGGAATGACGTCGAACCACGTGCTGGGCATCAAGGTCGTTTTGCCCGATGGCGAGATCGTCGAACTCGGCGGAGACAGTCTGGAATCGGTCGGGCAGGATCTGACCGGGATGTTCATTGGCAGCGAAGGCCTGTTCGGCGTCGCGTTGGAAATCACGTTGCGCCTGCTGCCACTGCCGGAGAAGTTTTACACGTTGCAGGCCGCGTACGATTCGCTGGAGAAGGCGGGGAATGCTGTGGCGATGGTCGTTGCCTCCGGGTTGCTTCCCGGAGCGATGGAGATCATGGACCGGTTGACGATGGACGCGGCCGAGGCGGCGATCGATGCAGGCTACCCGAAAGACGCAGCGGCCATTCTGATCGTCGAACTGGAAGGCACGTCGGACGAAGTTGATGCGGAAACGCCGCTTCTTCACAGCGTGATCGAAGAATCGGGCGCGTACGTCGTCGAAGCCGCGAAGGACGATGCTCACCGAGCGAAAATCTGGAAGGGTCGAAAGAGTGCGTTTTCGGCAGTCGGTCGGCTGAGTCCTGACTTCATCGTGCAGGACGGCGTCGTGCCGCGAACAAAGTTGGCCGAAGCCCTGCGTGAAATTGAGCGGCTGAGTGGCGAGTACGGCATCCGAGTCGCCAACGTTTTCCACGCCGGCGACGGGAATCTTCATCCGCTCGTCATGTTCGACGGTCGCGAGGAAGGGGCTCTTCACAAAGCTGAAGAGTTGTCCGGCGAGATCATTCGTTTGTGCATTCGCCTCGGTGGATCGATCACCGGCGAGCACGGCGTTGGCCTCGAGAAAAGGGTGTATCTCGGCGAGATGTACGGCGAGGAAGACATCGAATTCATGCATCGGCTACAGCGAGCGGTCGATCCTCTGGAACTGGCGAATCGAGGGAAGAAGCTGCCCGCCTCGACGGCTCCTGCTTTACTGACACGAGGCGCCCACCCACTTGAGAAGGCGGGCGTGATCTTCCGCGACTGACTTTTTCTCCGATTTCAGATTACTCACAAAGACTTCAGTACGACTCCGAGCATGCACCAACCAGCGAACATCGAAGAACTTCAGGACATCGTCCGAGCCTCGGAACGCATCCGTGTGTGCGGTGCCGGGACCAAGCCCGCATTGTCGAACGGGGCGACCGTCAGTACGGCTGGTATGAGCGGAATCCTTGAGTACGAGCCGACCGAATACACCTTCACGGCTCTGGCCGGCACGCCGCTGTCGGAGATTCGGGATGCCCTGGCAAAGAACGGGCAATTGTTTCCGTTCGATCCACCATTTGTTGAAGCCGGAGCAACGCTTGGCGGCACAACAGCCAGCGGCCTCTCGGGACCGGGCCGGTTTCGGTACGGAGGGATTCGCGACTTCATTCTCGGCGTGAAGATGGTGACCGGCGAAGGTCGCGCCGTCTTCGGTGGTGGTAAGGTCGTCAAGAATGCCGCCGGGTTTGATATCCCGAAACTCGTCACGGGATCGTTGGGACGATTGGGCGTGCTTGTCGAGCTGACGTTCAAAGTTTTTCCGACGCCCGAAACATGGACGACGATTCGGGCAGATTTCTCAGACGTCGAAACGGGCAACGCTGCGATGATCCGTCTGGCGATGGCTCAGGAAGAATTGCAGTGTCTGGACCTTGATCCGCCGGGGCGAGTCTGGTTGAGAATTGGTGGATTGTCTGCCGCGGTCAGTGCAAGAACCGACCGGGTTCGAAACATTCTGCTGCAAGCTGACTCCGGCGTGAAAATCGAAACGCTGAGTGGCGGCGAAGACGCACAGGTCTGGAGCGACGCTCGCGAGTTTCAGTGGGTGCCCGACAATCACCAACTGATCAAAGTACCCATCGCTCCAGCTCAGGTGGTGAAGGCCGAGAAGTTCCTGGCGGCAGTAAGCTTCGAAAGCGTTCGGCGATACAGCGTCGGAGGCAACGTTCTCTGGTTGGCTCTTCCTGAAAATGCCGGCGAGGACGAACTCGATCTTGTGTGCCAAACGCTTGGCCGACCGGCACTGGCACTCACCGGAAACTGGAGCGATCCTCAAAGAGGACTTCGGCAAGGTCCGGCGTTTGCCGACCGACTACTGACAGTCTTCGATCCTGATTCACGATTCGATACTGCACCGACGGCGTAACTTGTATTCTCACGAAATTCGTAATCCTCGCGACGGCATTTTCATGCAGCACGATATTCCCGTTGATCAGATTGGACCGTTAGGCCTGCCTATGGCAGAGGCCGTGCAGAAGTGCGTGCACTGCGGATTCTGCCTGCCGGCTTGTCCGACCTACCAGGTTCACGGCGAAGAAATGGATTCGCCACGCGGTCGCATTTTCCTGATGAAAGAAGTTCTGGAAGGCAACGTCGAACTCAACGAAGCCGAGCCTTACATCGACAAGTGTCTGGGCTGCGTCGGCTGCGAAACGGCGTGCCCGTCCGGCGTTCCGTACGGCGAACTGATCACCGCCTTTCGCGCGACGAGCGAACCCAAACGCGAGCGGTCGGTCATCGACAAAACGTTGCGGCGTTTCATTCTTGAGACCCTGCCGTACCCCGGTCGTTTTCGAATGGCGGCAAAGTTGGGCGGCGTCGGGCGTCTGTTCAGAAAGGCAATGCCCGGCCGACTGGGAGACATGCTTGATCTGTTGCCAGCGAAGATTCCTGCGGCTCAACCGCTGCCGGAAGTATTTCCTGCCGAGGGCGAACGCAAAGGTCGAGTTGCGTTGCTGGCCGGTTGTGCTCAGCAGGTTCTCGCCCCGGACATCAACTTTGCCACGCTGCGAGTCCTCGCGAAAAACGGAATCGAAACGGTCATTCCCAAACAGCAATCGTGCTGCGGAGCCCTGGCCGCGCACACAGGAGCGGCTGATCAGGCAAAGCAGTTTGCGAAACAGAATCTCAAGGCGTTCCCGAGTGACGTCGATGCGATTCTGACAAACGCCGCCGGCTGCGGATCGGGGATGCACGAGTACGCCCTTTGGCTGCGCGGCGAACCCGAGCAGGCTGCTGCCGAAGAGTTCGTCAAGCGCGTTTGCGATGTCAGCGTTTTTCTGGCGAAGCTGGGAATCGCCGCTCCGCCCGATCTGTCAGCGAAAACTCGGCTGGCTTATCACGACGCCTGTCACCTGGCTCACGCGCAGAAGGTGAAGTCTCAGCCGAGGCAGCTGCTATCTTCAATTGGAAATCTCGAACTGGTTGAGATTCCAAACGGCGACATGTGCTGCGGCTCAGCCGGGACGTACAACATCGAGCAGCCCGAGACCGCCGCAGAACTCGGCAACCAGAAAGCGCGAGCGGTCATCTCAACCGAGCCCGACGTTGTCGCCACGGGCAACATCGGCTGCATGACGCAGATCGAAAATCACCTTTCGAACGTGGTCTTCGGAAAACGCATCCCGGTTCTGCACACTATGCAGATCCTCGACCGAGCTTATCGAGGCGAACCGCTTCGCTGACATCGACGATTGCTACGCGATTTCGAGATGGTTTGCCTTCCGAGGACGTCGAACTTCGAGTTTTCAATGAATCGGTTTCGCGAGAATCACCACGGTTTTGATGACGGAGAAATGGCAAGCCATACTCGTGCTTGGCATCTCGAGAGTGCACCGTTCCATTCTCTACTTCCGGATGGGTTCGAATGTTTACTGTAGTTGCCGAAACGGGATTCTGAGGAAAACGAGAGGGGATACGCCAGAGGAACCGAAAAAATCGATCTTCAGACTGAACGCAGGCACTTGAAAATACGTGTTCAGGCTGCGAGAACTATCACACTGCGAGCCTTGCCCCACTGAGTCAGGAGTTGAGTTCCATGGATTTCGAAGAAGCGCGCGAATCAATTAGTGCTTTGGCAGCCGCGGTGGAAGTTGAATCTGGATTGCCTCGTCGCAACGAAGCCACCACTCGCCTGCAGATAATAGATCAAGGCCTCGGCTGGAACCGCACAGATTGTCTGGCGGAAGAGAGACTTGACGGTTTGATTACGGACTACACCTTGATGGCTCCGCAGCAATTCCCGGGTCGCTGGAATTCGGGGGGAAAACGAGCGATTCTGAGAATCGTGTTCGTAAATGAAGACCTGCTTGTGGGCCGACGTTTCTGGCG
>JBLFXD010000568.1:0-5101 GCA_047611045.1 Planctomycetaceae bacterium
CATCGTGTGGATATTGACCTGCGTCTTCGCGTCTTTGAGATAGCTGGCGACAAACGTGTTGCCGACCAGGCCGACGCCTCGCAGCGTTTCCTTCGTCTGAGGGATGATCTCTTTCCAGTGTTCCTTCTCAGGCTTGCGAGTGTCGATGGCGATGAGCCTTCGCAGCGGTGCTTCGAGATCCGTCTTGAAGAAGAACACCGGACCGTCGTTGCCGACGAAGGTGTACTCGTTGTCGAAAGTCGTGATCAGCTCGACCGGCAGGCCGTACGGTTCGGCGAGATCTCGATAGACGATGCGGTACTTATCGTCGGTGCCTTTCCAGACGGTGAGCACCAGGTAACGACCATCTTCGGAGACGTCGCAGCCGTAGCCCCAGGACGGCTCAGACGGGTATTCGTAAACCAGCACGTCGCGACTCTGCAGTGAGCCGACGCGGTGGTAATAGACCTTCATATTGAGGTTCAGAGCCTGGAACTCGGCGTCTTCGCTGGGCTCGGGATAGCGAGCGTAGAAGAAGCCGTTGCCGTCTTTGCTCCAGACGGGCGAGTTGAACTTGATCCACTCCAGCTCGTCGTCCAGGACGCGTCCGCTGTCGATTTCTCGAATCTTCCACTTCCGCCAGTCGGAGCCCGCTTCCTGGACGCCGTATGCGACGTACCGGCCGCCGTCACTGAACGCCGTTCCCGACAGGGCGACGGTGCCGTCTTCGGACCACGTGTTGGGATCCATGAGGACTCGCGGTTCGCTGTCGAGCGAATCCTGCACGTAGAGCACGTACTGATTCTGCAGCCCGGAGTTGTAGTAATAGTAGTACCGGCCGCCGGCTTTGAACGGCGAGTTGAACTTCTCGTAGTTCCACAGCTTCGTCAGCAGCTTGTTGATGTAAGGCCGCTCGGGAATTTCATTCAAATACCCGAACGTCACGGCGTTCTGATCGGCGACCCAGTTGGCGACGTCTTCCGACTCCCGCACGTCGTCTTCGAGCCAGCGGTAAGGATCCGCAACCTTCACTCCATGATAAACGTCGACATGATCCACGCGTTCGCTCTCCGGATACTTGAAACCCTTCGAGGGCTTGATGGGTGGTTCAGCAGATTCAGCAGCGCGAGGCCCAGCCGCAACGGCCGCCCCGACCAGCACCGCAAGCATCATCAACGTGGCAGATAGTCGCACAGCATTCCTCCGTGGATAGACCATTCGCATGGCTTGAATCATTCCCTGAAACGTGTCTCGAACAAACAAGGTGTCGACATTCGCGCGCAGGCGGGAACCAAGCGACGCCCGCGAGGATAACGCAACCCGATTCCCAACCACCAGAGAGCCGGCAACGACGGACTTGACGAGCTGGCGATTCAATTCAAACTTCACAATTGTGTTCCCGAATAAACCACAGGGAAGTCATCAAGAATTCTTTTAGGCAAGCTAGTGGAATGCGCTTCAAACTTTCGTGGACTCGCGGGCGATCGCGCGGAAACGTGGACAACCCAACTTGGCACGCCGTCGAACGGGAGCTTTCGTCTTCGCTTTGGTCAAGTGGCAGTATTCAGCTGGATGTCTTGGACAGAGCCGAGATTGGTCCGGTCTGTTTGCAGGCGTATTCAGATCGTGGGATGTTTGTTGTTATGCTCGGCGAGAATACCGACGACGATTACGACGTGCGGACGCCGTATGACGCCAATCGTGAGGATCGCATGGTGGGTGTTTTGGGCAACGAATGGGACAACAGGACCGTGGTCACAGACCGTCGCTTTGTGGAATCAGTATTTCACCAGTTCTTCCACGACGGCACGGTCTCCGAATCGCAATTATCGTAGTACAGCTTACTGATCCGGAGGGTGGCACAGGTTGCTTGCAACCTGTGCGGCGCAGCCGCAAGAGACCGGCTCACCAGTTTGTTGGGATGACCTCTTGTCGCTTCGCGACCCTGATTGCGAGCAATCACGGCCACCCAGGTACGACGAGCTGAGTTCTTCAGGCAAAGCCTGACCTACGGTGATTCGTTGCTTGCCAGACATCCAGAGGCCTGGCCGGCGGCAGCTTCAAGCATTCTCGGTTGCTACTGACGTATCTGAATCGTCGTCGGGAGTGTTCATTCGGAACAGGCCTACCGGGAAATGGATCAGGCGCAGGGTGGCACAGGTTGCTTGCAACCTGTGCGGCGAAGCCGCAAGAGGCCGCATTTCAGAGAGCTACTTGTAGTTTGCCTCTTGTCGCTCCGCGACCCTGATTGCGAGCAATCACGGCCACCCACGGGAGGGTGGCACGGAGCATGAGGGTTTCAAGCGTTCTCGGTTGTTGGCACTTTGTCTGAATCGTCGTCCGGGGTGTTTGTTCGGAACAGGCCGACGGGGAAGTGGATCAGGCGGAGTGGGGTGGCTCCGATTAACTGCGAGACGACGTGTCGCGTTCCGTGCGAGTCTGACTCGCGAATTCGAACAACCAGCAGCAGGCTGGCCAGACGTAGCAGGACGCTCACGAGAAACAGCATGCGGTAGGAACTCAAGGGGACCCCGAATACGACGGTGTCGAGGCTCGTCCACGTCAGTAGTCCTCCGCAGATGACCGACGTGATTCCGCCGATGAGACCTGCCAGCGCCGTGCCGGCGGCGATGAACATCGTCCGGTTGCCCGACGGCGACTTTGTCAGCATGAAGCCGTTGGTCGCCACGACGAAGCCGGCGTTCAGGATCGAGTCCAGAATGAAAACGGGGACGAGAATCTGGAACGCGACGTCTGGGTCATTCGGAACCAGAATCAGCGCGATCATGTTGGACGATTTCAGCATCGTGCACAGAATCAGAATGGGTCGGTGACCGAACCGTTCAGCCAGTCTTCCGATTCTGGCTGAACAGACGGCTCCACCGACCCAGCAAAACACCCACAGCAGCAACAGTCGAGACAGCGACATGCCGACTTCAGCCAGCAGAAACAGGCTGATAAACGGCGCGCCGATCATCGCCGCGAAATGCCAGAAGCTCATAAAGCTGATGAACGATCGGAAGTCGCGATTTCGAAACGGCTCAGCCAGCACTTTGGTGATGCGGGTTTCGGCGATCTTTGTGACTGGCGGTTCATGAACAGGCCAGAACAACAGAATGTCGGCTACTCCAAGGACGGCGGCGGTGACAATCAGAATGGCAAACGCGGTCTGAATCTGGTCGGCGTAAGACTGCAGCAGGTACGAAGCGAACAGCAACGATGCCGCTCCGGCCCATTGCATCCAGAGATGCCGCACTCCCCAGAAACGACTCAGGCGACTGCGCGGCAGGTAGTCGCCCATCCACGACATCCACAGCGGAGTCGCAAAATGCAGCAGCCCGTGATTCAGCGCAGAAAGCCCCACGAAGCTCCATAGCCATGTCATGGGCGAAACATCCTGAAACAGCACCGGCCCCAGCGCCACCGGCAGAAGGATCAGTCGCTGAACAATCGAAGCCGCCATCCAGAGTCCACGTCGGTATTGGAGATGGTTCGCGACGATCGCCGACAGAAACTGCACGAACAACATGCCGGTTGGAATGGCTCCCAGAATCCCGATATGCAAACCCGATCCGCCGAGGTGACGCGCGAATTCAATCCCGGCAGGACACAGCGTCAATTGCGTGTAGGCCATGCCGAGACAGCCTGCAAAAACGATCGTCTTCCCGTGAGCGATGCCGTGCAGGCCGTCAGCCATGTTCGCACCGTCTGGGTCACCGGTCGTGTCTGGCGGATGAGTTGGATTCTCGGCGGGCATTCAGGTGGGGCTCGGGGGGGATGAACTGGCGGGGCTGCTTCGTCGAGTTTAGCAGGTTGGGACGGCTGCGGGATGCCCGGCAGTCGATGACCAGACATCGTCCACATTCGCCAGGGTGGTCACAAAAAGAACTCTTGCGCAGGTTGCTTGCAACCAGTGTCGCGCAGCCGCAAGAGACCGACTCACCAGCATGTTGTGATGACCTCTTGTCGCTTCGCGACCCTGATTGCGAGCAATCAGGGCCACCCACCATTAACGACGACTCACGAGTGCGTTAACTCCGGACTTCTGTCACGTGAACGCCATTTAAGCTGTGGATTGGCCCATCGTGCCTGCGTACTATGCACTGGGAATCGCGGGCTGCTGCGAGTTCCGGAAAGCTCGGTGACATCACTCTCGATCGGTTTTCTTTGTGATTCTTGTTGCGTGTCCACATTGTGAGAAGAGGATTGTCGGTTCCGACAATTTTGCCGGGCAGTACCGCGAATGTCCGGGCTGCGGTGACCTCTTCGTGGCGCTACCGGTCAACGACGACGGGTCTGCGGATCTCAGCAATGCCGTGTCCCAGAGTGGCGAAATTCGATTGCCGCCGGCTCGGAAGCGGGTCGAGGTTCCGCAGCTTGACGAGTCTCGCGTTGAGGCTCAGGTACTGCTGCCAGAGAACGAGCCTGAAGTCGTCGAGGAAGAGATCCCGGACGAAGCGATGGCCGACGTTCGCTCGGCGAGCGTTGCTACTTCGATTCCAGAAATCGATTTGGAGCCCGAAGCGGCTGATACCGAAGAATCGGAACGTCCGTCGGTGTGGATGCAGACTCTGCGGTCGAAGGAGTCGCGTTCGTACCTGATCTCCACGGCGGTGCACGCGGTCCTGCTGTTGATTTTTGCCGCGTGGATTCTGCCTGGGTTGCCGGAAACAAAGCTTCCGGGGCTGATCACCGTTCTGCCTGAAAACATGGCTGATCAAAATGTCGACATCGTCGAGTTCGACGCTGCACCGGAAGAGGTCGCGATCGAACCGCCGAAGCCGGTCGCTCCCGTTGAGGTGGCAACGGCGGATGAACCGGATCTCTTTGAGGCCTCAAACATTGGGGACCTGCCGTCGCTGGATGCGAAACCGGAGAAGCCCCAAGAAACGAAACGAGAATCAAGCAAGGACACAACTCGCGGCGAGCCAGGGCCGGAACCGACGGAAGCGACCGTCAGCCAGGCGACCTCTGTCGAAGGCGCCACGGACGCGATCATTGAATCGATCAAGTCCAAACTGCTGGAACGGGACACGGCCGTCATCTGGCTGATGGACCGATCGCTGAGTATGCAGCGTCAACGAAACATGCTGGCGGATCGGCTCGAAGGCTATCTCAACGA
>JBLFXD010000569.1:0-5091 GCA_047611045.1 Planctomycetaceae bacterium
AAGTGGACGGTGCGTTTCAGGAATCCTCCGAGGAAATTATCGATTCCGCTCAGGTCAAGGTTAAGGATTCTGAGGCTGCGAACGATAATACCAATCGTCGATCTTCTGTTGCGCGGTGGTTGTGAGGATCTGACGACGCGTCTCCTTGCGGAGAGTTGATTGCCCGGCCTGGCCAGATGGAGTGTTTACTGGCCGGTCGCTGAATGGTTCAACGGAGTGAGGCCAGACATTGCTCAAAGCGCGACAGTACATCGGTAAGTATCGAATCGAAAAGCGGCTGGCTCTGGGAGGGTTTGCCGCTGTTTATCGAGTGTTCGATACGATCGAAGGAATCCGGGTCGCGCTGAAAGTGCCGCACGACGAGCACGTGACCGAAGATGCGTTGCGGACGTTTCGCAACGAGGCAAGGCTGGTCGCCAAGCTGGATCATCCGAACGTGCTGCCGATCAAAGATGCCAGCATCATCGACGACCGATTCGTCATCGCATCGCCGCTGGGTGAAGCAACGCTGCTCGATCGGTGGCAGAAGCGGATGACCATGCAGAAACGCATGGAGCTGGTCAGGCAGATGCTGGCGGGAGTGGCCCACGCTCACGAGCGGAAGATTATTCACTGCGACATCAAACCGGAAAACTTTATTCTTTTTCCGGGGAATCGACTTCGATTGGCAGATTTTGGAATCGCCAGGATAGCTCGCCGCACGGTGAATGGTTCGGGGTCGGGAACCGTCGGGTACATGTCTCCGGACCAGGCGATGGGGAAGCCGTCGCTTCGGTCAGATGTGTTTTCGCTTGGCCTGCTGGTTTATCGGCTGATGACCGGGCACTTGCCGGAGTGGCCATTTGAGTGGCCGCTTGATGGCCATGCTCGTCTGAAACGATCGACGAGTGGGGACTTCATCGTCTTCCTGCAGAAGTCGATCGAGCTGAATCCTCGCCGCCGCTATGCGGACGCTGCTGAAATGCTGGCTGAGTTCGAACTGGTTGCCGCCAACGCGCTGAAGCCTGGGCGAGCAAAAGCCACCGTTCGCAAAGCTCGTAAAACGACTCGCCGTCGCCGAGTGACTCCCGCGCGACGACGGCGCCAGCGCGCCGCTTGAGCTTGTTTGCGGCCAATGGCGGATGCTCGCGAATCGGCTTGTGTACGAGTTGTGTTACGCGACTCCCGCTCAAGTATAGACGTCTGGAAATGCCTGGACGTTTTTCGTCGTGAGGTCAGTCGGCGGGCAATTCGTCAAGGTATCCAGTCCGTGAATCTGCAACATTCTTTCGGAAGCAAATTGACGACGAAAACTTGATTGCTTTTCAAAAGGCCCTTGGTAAAGTCTCGACCGCCTTGCTCGAAACGGCCAAGTTAAGTCGCCAGACCGGGAGACAACCAGATGACTCGCGAGCTTTCGTGTTCAGAATATAACTGCGTTGAGTCACCTGAAGCGGGGCATCGTCGCCGCTCTCCTGATGAGTTGCTAAAAGCTGCCACGGCGGTCCGATTTCAAAAACACGCCGCCCTCAAGATTGCCTCGACTCGAGGCCTCGAAAGTCGTTCAAACGACTGAAGCAAATCGGTTGGCAGTCCGCCCGGCCTGATCCCTCGGTGGCGCGTCGTTTTCGCATTGTGCTTCGAGATTGAACACCGCTCTCCAGTTCAAGCGAGCCTGCAGTCAGTTCTTTTGCAATTTCTCGCAGCGAATTCCGTTCTCTCAGTGAAAGTATGTCGTCTTGGCTGATTCAGCGAAGTTTTCAGATATTCAAAACGGTCCGAAATGTGATTCGTTTTCCGAAGGAATTTCGGATGCGGAAATGACTGTCGTGCCGCGGTTTTCGATCAATCAGATGACGACGCTGCGGGCGTCATTTGAGGAAGATTTGTCGGCTCGTCAGCTGGCTGGCGTCGCGGCGATTGGTTTGTGGCGAAAAAAGATTGTGGAGGTTGGAGAGTCGGCTGCTGTTGAGGCCGTGCGGAGGTCAGGTCTGGACGTGACGACGCTCTCTTACGCCGGAGGCTTCAGCGGCAGTGCCGGGCTTCAGTTTCGCGAAGCGTTGGACGATGGCTACGACGCACTGTTCACGGCCGCGGCTGTCGGAGCCCGCACGTTGATCGTTTCACCGGGAAGCCGCGCTCGCTACACCGCGCGGCACGAGTTTCGACTGGTGACGCAGGCGATCCGTGAGTTGTCCTTCGTCGCAGAAGAGCTGGACGTGCAGCTGGCCGTGATGCCCAGAACCGCTCGTCATGCCGGGCGATGGACGTCACTGCACAGTCTTGAGCAGGCCATTACACTTTGCGACGCGACTGGTCGAAGCAACGTCGGCGTGGCATACGACACGTTTTATCTCGCGGAAGATGGAGATGCTCTGAGCGTTGCCGAGCAGTGTGCCGAGAGGATTTTCGTTCTGCAGCTAAACGATGCTCTCGATTCAAGCGGACCTGAATATGCTCAGTGCGTGCCCGGCGCCGGGAACCTGCCTGTCCGAGAGACGATTCAGTCCCTGTACGAGAGCGGTTTTTCAGGGGACGTCGATGTTCAGATCTTTGCCGAAGAGATTTGGAAGCAGGATGTGAATGACGCACTGACTTCATGCCAGCGACAGGTCAGCTCGATGCTCAGAAGTTGCCTGGCCGGTGCGTCCGCGTCGGTCGGCGTTTCGTAGTCCCAGATCAAGACGCCGCAGCGCTGGGCTAAGGCACTGGCTTGAGCTTTATCGAGATTGTCCGTCGGTCGCCGATTTGGTTCGGAGCATTGCCAGGCCTGATTTTCTTTGCTCAGAAGGCAGGCTGACTGTAGAGGCTTGCCTCGAAGTCTCGGCCGCCACAGTTGCATTGGGCCTTGGGGGCCCTTTGGTCGTTGACCGCAACTGGACCTGCGCGACTACCAATTGGGGCGAGGTTTCGTGAGAATTGATTCACTCGATTGCGCTTCGTGCTGGTAAACACTGCCTCTGAAAATGCTCCAGGTCCCTGTTGAGTTCCTTCCTCTTTCGTCCCGCCTACTTTGCTGGTCTGGTTTCAGCCCCGCCTCTGGAGCCCTCTTGATGTCACACGAAGTTTTCTCGCTTGACGAGTTGGCGCGGCATTTAGGTCGCGATCGTCGAGAAATTGAAAAGCTTGTCTCTCGGGGACGGATGCCCGGCCGGAAAGTTGGCAACGCCTGGCAGTTTTATTCCGCCGAGATCACGCGATGGCTCGAGCAGGAGATGCGCGAATACTCCAATGCCGAGCTTCGCCATCTGGAGATCTCTCAGCAGTCTGAAGACGTCTGTGCTGAGTTGCCTGTTTCGTCGCTCCTGCATCCGGAGACGGTGGCCGTTCCGCTGCAGGCTCGCACGAAGAGATCCGTGTTGGAATCGTTGCTCGAGGCCGCTGGTGGCACGTGGCAAATCTGGAGTCCCAGCGACATTCTGACGGCGATTCAGCAACGTGAAGAGTTGATGCCAACCGCTTTCGCTGGCGGAGTGGCGATTCCTCATCCTCGAAATCCGCTACCCGATGCTCAAGGTGAGTCGATCATCGCCTTCGGTCGTACGATGACCGGAATCCCGTTTGGCGCTCCTCACGGCGGCTTAACCGACCTGTTCTTTCTGGTGCTTTGCAAGGACTCAAAGAGCCACTTGCAGGTGCTGGCCAGGCTTTCGCGAATGTTGCAGATACCGGAGTTTGCAGACCATCTGCGCGAGACTGAGGATTCGCATTCGGCCTACGAAATCATTTGCGAGACTGAGCGTCAGATAGCCGCGCAGGACGGAGCGTAACTTCGACTTTGGCTGGCTGGCGATTGCGAGTTGATAGCACGCTGTCAACCGGACGCCGACCGCGCCGCCAGGGTTACTCGTCGAAATCGGCGATCGGGATGACGTAGTCTTCGTCAGAGTCTTCGGGCAAAGGAATCGCGAACGCGGAGCTGAACTCAACGCCTTCTGACGGCCCGGCCTTCGCAGGGTCGGCTCGCTGCTTCAGTGCCGCAGATGCTGCGCGGACTGCCGCGGGATCGGGCTCAAACGAATCAGACTGCGGAATTTCGTCGGGGTCGATCTCGGCGAGGGTGGCGTCTGCCTGTTGAGGCTCTGGACGTTTTCTGGCGACTTCTTTTTCTTTGTGCTTCGTCAACGTAAAGGGCTGGTCGCCGATCATCAACTCGTCGCCGATGCTCAGGCCGGCAGTGTGGCTTACTCGTTCTCTGTTTACGAAGACACCATTCATGCTGTCGAGGTCGCGGACGACAAAGCGGTTATCGACAAGGGCGACACAGCAGTGCTTTCTCGAAATCTTTCCGCTGTTTTTCAGAATGACGTCGCAGTCCGGGTGCCGACCGATGAGCAGGATCGGTTTGTCGAGAACGATCGGGCGACCGCCCTGATGTGGCTTCAGAAGAATTGTCATGCGACTTCCGCGTTTGTGACACGGCGAACGGGTTTGGTAGCACCGCGTCTCTGAACAAACAGCCTAACCAGCTATCGTATGATTTCGCAATTGGGTAGTCGTTTTTGCAACTCCGCCACTCCATCTTCGGTAAGTTCGGTTCCGAACACATTCAGAACCTGGAGCTGTGGAGCATTGCTGACAAGTTCAACGAGCCCGTCCCCGACTGGGCAGTTTCTCAGGCCTAACTCGCGCAACCCCGACAGTTCGGTTATCCATTCCAGGCCGGCTTCGGAAACAGACGTCCGGTCCAGCCATAACACCTGCAGGGACTTCAGAGTGTGCAGTTCGGGAACGCTGACATCTGTCAGTTGGGTGCCGCGTAGGCTCAAGGCAATCAGGCTTTTCAGTTCCGCGACAAACTTGAGGCTCTGATCATTCAGCAGAGTGCCGCTGAGTCCGATGCGCTCAAGAGATTCCAGTCGCTTCAGGTGCTTCAGGCCGTGCCCCTGGATCCGAGTCCCGCTTAAACCGAGGCCTTTGAGCTTTGTCATCATTCCCAGTTGTGCCAGGCCGCCGTCAGTAACGAGCGTGTCGCCAAGGAACAGCTCTTCGAGTTCCACCAGGCTGGCGAGGTTGGCGAGGCCACGATCGGTCACCGGAGTGTAGGCAAGATTCAGGACTCGAATGCTGGAAAGATCGCTTAAGTAACGCAGCCCTTCGTCAGTCACGTTG
>JBLFXD010000570.1:0-5086 GCA_047611045.1 Planctomycetaceae bacterium
CAGCTTCGGGAGGTCATTCTTAAGCCACCGCTCGGTCAAGGAGGGGATCAGCACATTGCGGTGATGAAAACGCAAACTCCGGCATTGATTGCGGCCGCGGATCCGGAAATCCACAGCGACCACTTGAGTCTTTGATCGTTCAGAAAACTCCTGAGAACGGCGGTCGGCAAGATGCCAGCAAGAGGCTCCCCCAGAGCGAGGCTGGCAGCCCGATAAACAGAGCGACCAGGATGTTGTAACTGGAGATTGTCAGGAGCGCGATCCACGTCACGACCGAAGTCACTGCAAAAAGAATCGACGAGCAAAGGCTCACGACCGGCAACACTCTGGCGTATGTCGGAATGTTCGAAGTTGCGGGGGCGAGCGTGTCCGAATTTGACATGATCGGTCGTCCTGAGAAGGTCTGCGGAACGTGCTGCAGCTCAGGGCGTCGTCCAGAATGTGGCGCAACCTCGAAAAGTCAGTAGACTTGGCAAAATTCCGGGAATACGCGGTGTCGTCAACGCATCCCCTCTAGCGGAACGGGTTTCAGGGCAGGCCGACCGTGGAGATATCTCAACTCGTCGATCAGCACTACGAATCGGTGTTCCGATTTGCGTATCGGCTTTCAGGTACGTCGCATGAAGCGGAAGACATTTCGCAGCAGGCGTTTCTGGATGCTCAACGCAAACTCGACACGTTGCGTGATCCCGACAAAGTTCGAGCGTGGTTGTTCATGATCGTTCGTAATCTCTACCGCCGACAAATCCGCGACCGGGTGACTCATGGAGAAGTCGCCCTGGAAGTGCTTGTCGAACCGGTCGATCAAAAAAGAGGGAGCGACAAACAGGTTGAACAGTCGCTCGACAGCGAATCTCTGCAGCAGGTTTTGAACGAGCTGCCCGAAGAATTTCGTTCCGTCCTTCTACTGTTTTACTTTCGAGAGTTGAGTTACCGGGAAATCGCCGAGCAACTGGACGTCCAGATCGGCACGGTAATGAGTCGCCTGTCGCGGGGAAAAAAGCAGCTTCGCGAGAGGATTACCCCGGAAAGTTACTGACTACTTTAGTTACTGAAATTACAGAGTTCCGACTTTCGTTTTCTCAGGATGCCGCACTGCGAGGTGTGGAGGCTGCCCGGCCTGAGGACGAATCATCGAATTTGGAACAAATCAATGGACTGTCAGACCGCACTTGAAATTCTGGATTGCGTCAGGCCGGACTCGGACGATCTCGATCTTCCCGAGATGGCCGACGCGCGTGCGCATCTGGAATCGTGCGATGCCTGCCAGGAATCCTTTGCGTCGATGCAGAGTTTCGACCGTGCGGTAGCCGATGTCGTACAGGATGTCGATGTGCCGTCGAGGCTGCGTTCGGCTCTGCCCGGTTACTCGCGCCGACGACGAGCGATCCAGGCAGCGGTTTCCGTCGCCTGCGCGTTGATGGTCGGAGTGGCTGTCTGGCTGCAGTCTCCGACTCAGTTCACCGAGGCCGAACTGCTGGCAAAATTGCGGATCAATTTATCAGCAAATGAGAACTTCGACACGAGTTTTGAGTTCGCTCTCCCCGGCCCATGGATCGGCAATCGGCAAGTGAAAGTTACCCCTGAGATTCTCGGAATCGACCTCGACGACAAAGCCGGACACGACGCGGCAGTCACCGTCTTTCACTTTTCCCGATCGAGAAACGCTCCGATTGCCGGGATCCTGGCTGCCATTCCTGCCAGCCGAATCGCGCCGTTGCCGAGTGCCGTCAGCTTTGCCCAGGCAGACTCGCGGTACATCACGAAGGATGGTCGCCGCCCGGTCGCCGCTGTCTGGCGAGAGGGCGACACGGTTTACGTCTGCCTGGTACTCGGCAGCGCAGCCGACCTGGAACGAATCCAGCGAAACCTGAGCACTGCCGCTGCGTAGCCACTGCTGCCGTCACAGTGTGCGGAGTGCGTCGCACTGAGGGTCCGTCTGCGAGTAAGAGGCTGAGTTTGCGGCCGAGCGCCGAGCGTCCGTCACGCCACGGAATTCGTCTCAGAATTTCGTGGTTGAATTTCGGATTGCCAAAAGAATCTTTACGATCCCGGTCCGTGACATCATCTTCCAGACACGAGGCTACTAAAGCAGGGATCGCCAAATGGACGTCGCCAAATTCCAGAATTTCCTGACTGAACTCAAAGCCGGCCCTCAGCCGAGCGATGTCACCGACGATGACGTGGCAGAATTTGGGTTTCCAGACCCTGAAGAAATGATCGAGGACGGGGCCGATCCGCAGTTTGTGCTGTACTCAACCTTGCAGGTTCAGTTACTGATGATGGCGACGATGCTGGAGCAGTCCGGGATCGTCGATGAGTATCAGGAAATCCTGGAGTCGGCCTTAGACACCTACATGCCCGGCTTCCCGCCGATGAGTCCCGTGACGGATAGCTATTTCCATTCGTGGGCACTGTGCGATCTTGAATTCGGCGACGACGGAGACAACATCGGTCGAATCGCAGCCGGCATGATGGCCGAAATGGAAATGCCGACCGAGGTGAAGGAACTCTGCGGAAAACTTCTTAATTCACGCATGGGGATCTACGAAACGATCGACATCGACAGCGATCTGATTGTCGTGCGGGAACTATTGACTGGACGCGAATTGCTCGTCGATGTTCCGACGGGGTACTTCGGCGAGGAAGGTGAACTGAGATTCGTTCGCCTCGGTCCTCCTGCAGTTCACGATGCGGAATACTTTACCGAGTTGACGACGCCTTACATTCTCGAAGGTCGTTCCGCCGCCGACTGGACCAAATACCTGAAGAGCGTGATGCCGGACAGCGATTTCTCTGACGACGGATCACCATCAACGCTGGTCGAAGATCGCCTGGCCGCCGTCTTCAAAGGTGACCTTGGCGAAATGCCCTGGATGGAATTCGTCTTTCAGGGATACCGAGGTTACGAGGAAGACGTGATCTACCTGACCGGGATTCCGAGTGAGCCCGCTTCTCTCCCGCATAGCGACAGCACGGTTGCAACGAATCCGAAGATCAACCTCACCAGCGAACTCGCCCGACAGGCGAAGTCTTTGGGAATTACAATCATTCCGCCCGGCAGTGGAAAAACTGAAGATGAAGACACTGAAGATATCGAGGTGGCTCTGACAGATGCACAGCGTCAGGCTGCGGCCGAGTTGATGCCGCATCTGAGCAGCGTTTTCAAACCTGCAACGAAGGGAAAGAAGCGGATCCTGTTGCTGGAAACCGATTGGGAAGCGCTTAGCGATCTGGCAACCGCTCAATTGACGCGGGAAGTCGGTCGAGGGCGAACGAGGCTGCGGAATCTTCAGTCAGCCGTTGACGCCGCGTTGTCCCCGGTCGGTCCAGCTCGTCCGAGCCAGTGGGGCGTATCAAATAGTCTACAAGCGAACACTCAAACCGAAACGATCTACCGAATGCGGATCGACCTGCGTGGCATCACTCCGCCGATCTGGCGACGCATCGAAGTGCCGGACTGCTCGCTCGCGGAACTCCATGTCGTCATCCAGGCGGCGATGGGTTGGACCGATTGCCACCTTCACGAGTTCGAAATCAACCGCGATCGGTACAGCGTTCCCAGCCCGTTCGGCGGCGATGAGGATATGGGCACTATCGATGCCAGGGATGTCTGGCTGAGCGAAGTCATTCGCGGCAAGGGCTCAAAGCTCCGTTACATGTACGACTTCGGTGACAGCTGGGACCACTCCATCAAAGTCGAAGCCGTTGAAGCAGCCGACCCGTCGCAGGATTATCCTCGCTGCGTGAAGGGCAACAGGAATGGCCCCCCTGAAGACTGCGGCGGAGTCTGGGGCTACCAGGAATTGCTCGAAATCCTTTCGGATCCGAAGCACCCCGAGTACGAAGAACGCGTCGACTGGTGTGGCGAAATCGATCCCGAAGAGTTTAACGCAGACGACTGCTCTCGCGAGATGCAGAGCTGGTTCTCTTCAGTCAGTCAGTCGCGACGTCGTCCTTCGACTGGATCAACAGACTTCGACATCCGCCAGGATTTTTTTGACAAATACGGCGAAATTGACGACGACGAATTTCAAGCGTGGTGTACAGCGTTGCTGAACAAGTTCGCCAGGTCATCGGAATTCACCAGCCTTCCGGATGGCGAATACGGCTTAGTCGATTGCCTGCTCCAGTATGGTGCCGACTATCTCGGAGCGTCTCTGGCAACGATGTCCGTGTCGGACCTCAATGAAATCGTCTTTTCGATCATTCCGCGAAAGGTGATGCTCGAAGCAGAATTCGCGGCAGATTTGATCCGCGAATTCAATGCCTTCTTCCGGTTTGTTGATCGGGAATACTCGCTGCCTGGAGCGAAAGAACTGGCGAACTCGCTGGACGCCAAAGCTAAAAAACGGCTGGCGAAAGAACTTGGTAATCAATCCAACTTCGGTATGGCCAAGTCATTCTTCAGTGCCGGCAAAGCTGCTGGATACGACATGACGTCACAGCATGACCTGAATCTATTTACGACGGTCTATAACAAAGGTCTCGAGCAGCCGCATTCCAGTTCTGGTGCGGAAGTACTTCCGTCAGACGAGTCGGAAGAATACATACCGACGTTCAAGCGAGAATCACCACGAGTCGGTCGCAACGATCCATGTCCCTGTGGCAGTGGCAAGAAGCATAAGAAGTGCTGCCTGAACATAAACAAGTAACAGGACTGGGTCGCTACGAGGACGGCCATTGCAGCGTGCTCCTCAGTTTGCATGAGGCTGCGATCACCCCAGCAACGCCTGAGCCCCCACGCTGGTCAAGAGTGCCCAGGCACTTCGCGTCGGATTACCCCGACCTATCCACGTCGACAACCCGGTGGTGATGTCTGGTCATTGGTCATTTCGCCAGACGCTCTGCGGCCTGACGCGTATCGGAATCCGCAAAAACCGGTGCGATCGGTCCGGCATTCATTCCTGGACATTCCGAAAAAACGGCAAACTTTCTCCGCTTCGACTCGTCGTAGCCTAAGTTCAAGATGGAGAATGCTGAGTTCGAACCGCCAAGCCGGTCTAATTGGCACAGCCAGTGCAATCGGCCTAAACTCCCGAAACGGCTTGTCGTAAACACAATTGGAGACGGCACGTCGTTCACG
>JBLFXD010000571.1:0-5078 GCA_047611045.1 Planctomycetaceae bacterium
TATTTTTCGACTCGAAACCGACAAAGGCGAACTGGTCGTTGAGTGCCACGTTCCGAACGTGGAAGTTCTGCTTCTTCGAGACGGCCGTATTCACGAAGAACTCTCGCTCAAACAGGGGACGACATCCGTGTCAGTCCTTTCCGGGAAGTATGAGATCAGGATTCCTGGTAAAGCCGATTCCGTCGAAATTTCAGCGAACCGATTTACGATCAGCCGAGGCTCAAAGCTCGTCGCCCAGATTCGTTACGCCGCTACTAAACATCAGGCTGGCGGTCCGAAACTGGCTGGCGCAACAGAACACGACGGCCGCGTGGTCCCCATGACAACCGACCGGAAGGTTGAATCAACCTACAGCGGCAAGACATTTTCCCAATGGAGAACGCAGCTCGCCGACCGCGACCCAAGTCAACTCGCGCCAGCTTTGGACGCAATCGGAGTTCTTGGCGTCGACACCAACGCTGACGAAGCCGGCCGCTTGATTTTTGATGCCGTCAAGTCGCTCTTCCGGCACTCGTCGAAGGTGGCAGCCCAGACATTTCCGACGCCGTCCGGAACTGCCGAAGATGTCATGCGTTACCGGGCCGTCCAAGCGTATCGCCCTCTATTGGACGATCGAAACGGAGTCAGTTTGTTGCGAGAGTTTCTGACCGAAGGTGACACCGCCGCTCGGCGTTACGCCCTCTGCGTGCTGGACTGTTACGAGGTCAACCCAAGCAGCGATGCTCCAGGATACGCCGCCGCACAACGAGCACTCCGCAACCTGGTGCCAGCACTGGTCGCTGCATCATTCGACGAAGACGTAACAGTTCGAACGAGAGCCATCAGTCAAACTCAGGGTTTCGAAAGAAATCATCCCGAAGTCATTGACCGTTACGTCGAATTGATTGGTTCAGACGACTTTGCAGTAGTCTACGACCTCTCAGGAATCCTGTTCGACCTCTCACCAAAGCATCGACAAATGATTGGCGAACGCCACCTGAAATTTTACGTCGACAACATTGAAGCATTCCGAACTCGCCGATCCGAGGGCGAACGAAATGCGCTTGTCGGAGAGTCTTACTACGCCAGTGGAATGGACCTACTTTTCGCAGCACTGGAATCAGGCGTGAAGTCCGACCAGATCACGGACGCCCTTTTTGAATACCTGAACGATCCGCGAGCCGACGTGAATGACCGAGCACAGGCCGCATACCTGCTCGCTAACCATTCGGCCAAGGCTGCTCAACTTGTGCCGATGCTTATAGTTCTGCTCCAGGACGACACTCCACTTCTGGACAAAAAATGCAGCATCGAAGGACACCGCTTTAACGATGACTTTGGCCCGCCAACACTGCACTATCTGACCTTTCGAGCGGCTATCTTCGACATCCTGAGACAAATTGGCTCTGCCGCGAAGGACGCAATTCCTGAGATCAACTCGTTCCTCAACCCGAATCCCGCTTCCAAAAACCGGATTCTAAAGGTCTCTCTCAACGACCACGAAGCATTGGCCACGGGACTCCAGGCTCTCTCCAGCATCGGCCTGACAGCCGAATCCATCCCGGCCCTCGAGAGATTCCGCGACTGGCCAGTCACCAGAGCCGCCAAACCCGATCTGGCACTGTTGGCGGCTCAAATACTTCACAGTATTCCGGTGGACCAACTCGAACGCCTGCGTGGAGAAAGTCCTGATAAGGCACCGCCTCGCCAATAGTGCATCATCCTGCGGACAGCCATTGGCGTCGGCGGAGAGGAAATTGCATCGACGACGTCATTGACGGTCGCCGCTCCCAGCGCAAAGACGGCATCCATAATCTGCCGCTCGCGCCGACTCAATTCGAAAAGCTCGGCCATCTTGGATTCCTGATCGAGAACACGCACCAATCCGGTTCATCGTTCCATGTAGCCGGCAGACGGCGTTACTTTTTCTACGCTGCAATCCGTGAACCGCAACGCCAATTGCGCTAAACTTATAACGTTCCGGAGAATCCATCTCGCACAGTTCTTCGATCTCCCATCAAGAAGATCGTGACTGACTCGCCAGAATGCGGTGAAGCGATTTCAATAATCACGCCACGAGCACAGAATGCCCCGACGAGGCAGTAGTCGTCGCTCATCATTCTGTCGCGCGCCTGATACGTATCATTCAATGAATTCCCGCGAGCCGCACCGATAACAATGGACCCGGAACATTATGAGTCTCCGCAACTTCGCCGACCCCACTCGCTGGCCGATCACTCCCGCTGATCTTGAACTGTTCAAGTCGAAGGTCGGCGATTTCGTCCCACCCGACGCGTTCGACGCGCACGCACACTGGTACGACCTGCGTCACCTGGTCGAAGACGATGGCACCATCGAAGTGCCCGAAGTTGGTTACGACGCGATGCTCGCCAGCATGCGCCGCTGGATGGGAGACCGCGTGCTGACCGAGGGGTTGTATTTCGGATTCCCCACGCGCGACGTTGACTGTCAGGCCGAGAACCTATTCGTCGCGGATCAGGTCCGCGCCCATTCGGGTTGTCGCGGGTTGATGCTGATCCGACCCGATGACGATCCAGCCGAGGTCGAGCGAACGCTGATTGACGATGGCTTCTCCGGCTTCAAGGTCTATCACGTCTTTGCCAGTCGCGAGGACACGTTCAACTCGGACCAAAGCGAGTTTCTGCCGGACTGGGCCTGGGAGATCGCGCATCGCCGCGGACTGTGGATCACGATGCACATGGTGCTCCCAAAGGCGCTCAGCGATCCGCAAAATCTGACGTACATCCAGGACCGCTGCCGGAAGTACCCCGGCGCGAATCTTGTGCTGGCTCATGCGGCACGCGCATTCAATGCGGCGCACACGGCGGACGCGATCGACGGACTGCGAGGAATCGACAACGTCTACTTCGACACGTCAGCGATCTGTGAACCGACCGCGTTCGAAGCGATTATTCGAGCCACCGGGACAACCCGGCTGATGTACGGCAGCGACTTTCCGGTCTCAGAATTCCGAGGAAAAGCACTGTCAGTGGGCGACGGCTTCATGTGGATCTACGAGCACAACGTCGACTGGGACGACTGGAAGCATGCAAAGCCGAACGTTGTCGGCATCGAATCGCTGCTGGCTTTGCAGCAGGCTGCCCGAACCATGTGCCTCAACGACGGCGACCTCGAACGCATCTTCAGGACGAATGCTCGGCAGCTTTTGCGAATCGACGCGCCGCCGGACGGCTCGATTACCCAGGAGCAGTATTCAAGGGCGAAACAGATCATTCCCGGTGGGACGCAACTGCTTTCCAAGCGGCCGGAAATGTTTGCACCTGGTCACTGGCCCGCCTACTACGACCAGGCGATCGGCTGCGAAGTCGTGGACACGTCAGGTCGACGATTCATCGATATGTCGTCCAACGGGATCCTCGCCTGCCTGCTGGGTTTCGCCGATCCGGACGTCAACGCCGCGGTGATTCGCCGAGTCCACCTCGGCTCGATGAGCACTCAGCAGACGCATGACGAAGTTCGACTTGCCGAGCTGCTGACGGAAATCCATCCGTGGGCAGACATGGCACGTTTCGCACGCACCGGCGGCGAAGCTGCCGCCGCTTCGGTCCGCGTCGCCCGCGCGTCGACCGGTCGCGAGAAAATCGCCATCTGTGGCTATCACGGCTGGCACGACTGGTATCTCGCCGCCAACCTGGGCGAGTCCGATTCACTCGACGGTCACCTACTGCCGGGTCTTGAGCCCGCCGGTGTCCCGACTTCGCTGCGCGGCACAACACTGCCGTTCCGCTACAACCAGCTCGACGAACTCGACGCCATCATCGACACGCATGGCGCCGAGGTGGCCGCCATCATCATGGAGCCAACTCGCCAGACAGCACCGGAACCCGGATTCCTGGAAGGCGTGCGCGAACGTGCGACGCGCATCGGAGCCCGACTCATCTTCGACGAAATTTCCGTCGGATGGAGACTGTGCCTCGGAGGAGCTCACCTGAAGTTCGGTGTTGATCCTGACATCGCCATCTTTGCCAAGACGATCAGCAACGGCTTTGCGATGAGTGCCGTCATCGGTACTGCCGAAACGATGTCAGCGGCCGAGGGCTCGTTCATCTCCAGCGCCTACTGGACCGAGGGCATCGGCCCGGCGGCGGCGGTCGCGACGATTGAGAAGATGAAGCGGCTGGACATCCCGTCACACATCGCGGACATCGGTAGCCGATTCCGCGACGGCTGGCTGGCACTGGGAGACCGCACCGGAGTTCCCGTCACCGTTAGCGGTCGACCGGACGCAGTGCTCACCGGCTTCAAACACCCCGACGGAAACGCGCTGATGACTCTGTTCACAACCCGCATGCTCGATCACGGTTTCCTCGCGTCCAGCGGCTTCAACCCCACGCGCGCTCATGAGCCTCGCCACGTCGATCAATGCCTGGCCGCCGCCGAGACGGTGTTCGCGGAGATCAACGAAGCCATCGAACTCGGCGACGTCATGGAGCGAATCGGCAACCAGCCCAGACACACGATGTTCGCTCGACTGGCGGACTGAATCTCCCTCCGTGAGTTGCAGCATCCGACATGGGAGAGCGGCTGGTCGTCTGTTGAATTCGTATCGCGTGGTCGCAACGATTGCTTCAGGGCGTTCATAAGCAGCCCACTCATAAACTGCCCGAATTCAGCATGCAGATTCACCGCCCCCTCGCAAGCCGAAAGTATCAGCCGCGTGGAATCGCCTCAGTCAACATCGAGTGCAACGTCGCCGAGCCTGCTCGCTCGTGTGAGGCGGGACGATCCGGAGGGTTGGCCGACCTCCGACGAAATTGCCGCACGGCCTGGCGGGGATCGGAATCGAATCATCATCGCCCCCGGTGAAATTGCCGCCGAACACCCCATCGCTCGCACCTGAAGATTGGCCGTTAGCAGCGTGTTGAAATAGGAGTAGGTTGGACCAAGGAGCGAAGCGACGATGTTCCGGCATCAGGAATTCACCGAGAATTCAGGACAGCCGGAGCGGCGTTTCGCTTGATCCGGCCTACTTAATCTGTGTCACGACTGATTGCACCGCTCTATTGCTCATGCGTGCTGGCTGTGACAGGATTCGAAGAGATGACGGTGGATTTGTT
>JBLFXD010000572.1:0-5077 GCA_047611045.1 Planctomycetaceae bacterium
CCGCAAAAACTTGCCCGCGCCGGCACACCAGCCGTGTGATTCGCTCCGCTGGTCACACCCTACACGACTCCGCAGCCTCTACGTGAAGATGTCAGCAATTGGCCGTCCATCGGCGATGCGGTAGGGGCGGCCGGCCTGGTCGTGAATTTCGGTCTGCGGGTTGAGGCCGAAACGCCAGTCGATGATCGCGGCGAGGTCGGCGGGTGTGACGGGGTCGGGTGCCGGGTAAGCGGCGATGCGATCGCTTGATGCGAAAGTGGAGCCGCCTGTGATTCCGCCGCTGGCCAACAGCACGGTGTAGCAGTCCGGCCAGTGGTCTCGACCGGCGTTGCCGTTGACATTTGGCGGGTGGTCTCGGTTGCTTGCCAACCGGGGCGGCGCAGCGGCAAGAGGACTGGTTTGACTGTGCCAAGTGAGGCTTGTCAACAATTTCGTCGCGCCGTGACGCTCGCAGGTGAGCAATCCATCCATTTATTGGATGACGTTCTGCCTGGGCGGCACATCGCCGGACCCGGATAGTAGAACGATCGCTCCGCCGAATTTCAGGCGAAGGCTTCGTGAACGATTTCGCCGCCGAGATTTGTGGCGATCTCGTCGCGGCCGTGGTGTGACCAGGTCAGTTCGTGCTGGTCGATGCCGAGCGAATGGAGCAATGTTGCGTAGAAGTCGCTGATGCTGACTGGTCTTTCGATGGCGGCGTAGCCGAATTCGTCGGTTGCTCCGATGGCCTGCCCGCCTTTGACGCCTCCGCCGGCCAGCCAGACGCTGTAGCCAAGCGGGTTGTGGTTACGCCCCTTGCCGAGACCTTCCATCGTTGGGGTTCGGCCGAATTCTCCGGCCCAGACGACGAGTGTGTCGTCGAGCAAACCTCGACGCTTCAGGTCGGTCAACAGGCCAGCCACTGGGCGATCGGTTCGACCGGCCATGCCGTTGTGATTGCCGGTCAGATTTCCATGAGCGTCCCAGCCGCCGACTCGAACCTGCACGAAGCGAACTCCTCGTTCCACCATCCGACGTGCCAGCAGGCAGGCCGTCCCCACCGGTTTCGTGGGAAAGACGTCGGCACCGTAAAGTTGATGCGTTTCTTCGGTCTCGCGTGCCAGGTCGAACAACTCGGGAGCCGTCGACTGCATGCGGTCAGCCGTGTCGTACGATTGGATTCTCGCAGCAAGTTCCGAATGCTTTGTCAGCTTCTTCAGATGTCGCTGATTGAACCAGTCGATCAACTCCAACTGTTTCTCACGAGCCGCCTTCGCAATATGCGACGGTGTATCAACGTCGCGAATTCCTTTCGCCGGATCGACGACGACTCCTTGATAACGCGCGGGAAGGAAACCGGTGCTCCACCCGGGAGCCTGCGGATACTGCATTCCGTTTGTGAGAAGGTTCATCACAAGGAACGCCGGCAGTCCGGCATTCGTTGTCCGCGCTCCGAAATTCACCCACGAGCCGAAACTCGGGCGGTCTCCCTGTGACGTTCCCGTCAGAGCGACGCACTCTCCTGGGCCGTGGACTGGTGTCCGATGATGCATCGATCTGATGACGCACAGATCGTCGGCATGTTTGGCCGTTCGCGGAAACAGATCCGAAATCGGCAAGCCGCTCTCACCGTAATTCCGAAACCGATAAGGCGACGCCATCAGGTTGACCAGGCTGGCCTCTTTCAATCGAGGCAGATTCGCGGCGAGACTCTCCGGAACATTCTGCCCGGCGAGACGGTTTAACTCCGGCTTCGGATCGAACGTGTCAACCTGGCTTGGTCCTCCGGCCATGAAGAGCCAGATTATGCTTTTGGCTTTTCGCTTCTGATGAGGGACGACCGCCTGGCCGGACGCTGACTCCCCCGCAGCAACGGCGTGCTGACGCTCTGAAACAAGCGACGCCAACGCCACCGAGCCCAGGCTAATCGAGGACTGGTTCAGCCAGTCTCGACGCCCAATCGACCGATTGAGTTGTTCATTCTCTCGTGACATGAATTCTGATCATTAAGGGATGTACGCAAACTCGTTGAGATTCAGCAGCGAGTGGCAGAGCAACGTCAACGCTTCGACAGTGCCAACGCCTTCGGATGTCGTTGTCAGAAACGCGATCAATCGCGCTCGTTCTTCGTCTTCGGGCACTCGGTTCAGAACAAGCGCAAACGCTCGATCAATCAGCTCGGAATAACTTGCTGCCGCGACGTTGCCTGGGACCTCGTCGGCAGAATGGCTCAGCACGCGTTGGGCAATGTTCCGCGCTCGATCGTTTACGAACTCGCTGTTCAGCAGAAACAGAGGCTGCAGCGGCACCGTTGAAACTCGCCGCGTGCTGCAACTGGTCAACGCGGTCGGCCCGTCGAACATGTCCTGCATGTGGGGCATCACGTTCCGCTTCTGAAACTGATAAACGCTGCGGCGGAACAAGTCTGATTTCGTTGATTGTCGAACGCTCGGACCACCTGCTTCCAGCGAGAGTTCGCCCGAGGAAGCCAGCATTCGATCGCGCAAGGCTTCGGCTTCGAGACGGCGCGGTACCCACCGCCAGAACAATCGGTTTTCGAGATCAGCGACTGCGTTGCTCTCGTCAAAGTTTGATGAGAGTCGGTAAACGCTCGAATTGAGAATCAATCGGTGGATATGTTTTGTGCTCCAGCCGTTTTCCATCAACTCGACAGCCAGCCAGTCGAGTAGTTTCTGAAGCTCCGGCTGCGGAGTTGTGAGACCGAAGTTGCCGGCATCTTCCACGAGCCCCTTGCCGAAGTGCCACTGCCAGATTCGGTTCACCCAGACTCGTGCGGTCAGGGGGTTGTCGCGAGACGTGATCCAACGAGCCAGTTCCGTCCGAGGTTTCGCCGAGTCGGCCACGCTGCCGGGCACCTTTCCGAAGACCGCAGGCCAACCGGGTGACACGACGGGGCCGAGACTGCCGGCGTCGCCTCGAACAAAGAGTCGCTGCTGACGAACTTCCAGGCTCGCGGGTTCGTAGGGCAATGGCCAGCGAAGTAACAAAGGCGGAACGGCCAGCTCGGCGGCCGAAGTGACGGGCGAATAGAACGCCCAGGCCTGCGGCATCTTTGCGAGCTGGCGGCTGATGTCGTTGTAACGTTGTCGCTCGGGCGGTCGCATTCCTTTCAAGACGGTCGCGGGCAGGATGAAAATGTCGCCTTGCGGACGTTTCCGCCGCGCCGCAGCAAACAATCTGTCATGTGTCAGATCAAAAATCGTCTGATGTTCCCGGCACAATGCTACTTGCCGAGCTCTTGACGTCAGCTGTTCGGAATCCGTCTGAGCAGGAGACGTGATTTCATGATCTGCTTTTGCGACGTCGGTATGGGCGTCACCGGGAAGGACGACGTTGATCGGTTGTGCCTTCGCGAAGAACCCTTGAAACCGGTAGTAGTCTCTGGCAGAAATCGGATCGAACTTGTGGTTGTGACACTGGCAGCATTCAAACGTCAGGCCGAGCATCGCGTTTCCCGTCGCATTAACGACGTCGACAAGGATGTCGTAACGCTGCAGCGTTTTGTTTTTTTCGTTGCCGCTGTACTGAGCCGCCGCCAGGAAGCCGGTCGCGATAAGGTTTTCATCAGTGAGCGGCTCCAGCTCGTCGCCAGCGAGTTGCTCCGTCACGAACTGATCGAAGGGCTTATCGGAATTGAAGCTGCTGATGACGTAGTCTCGGTATCGCCAGGCGTGGTCGCGATCGCGGTTGTGTTGATACCCGTTGCTCTCCGCCCAGCGAGCGACGTCCAGCCAGTGCCGCCCCCAACGCTCGCCGTACTGCGACAGGTCAAGCAGTCGATCAACGTGCCGCGCCCATCGCTCGACCGCCGTCGCGGCTTTCTGACCGGAAGTGGTCTGCTTGAGCTTCTGATCAACTGCCGAATCGCTCAGACCGACGGCACCCGGCGGAAGTCCGAGCAGGTCGAGTGAAACTCTTCGCTCCAGCGTTGCGGAATCTGCAATTGCCGCGGCGCGGATGCCGTGTTCGGCATGCTTTGCGGCGACAAATGCGTCGACAGGCGTCCGAATTGTGAAACTGGCCGACTTCACGGACGGCACACTCGGGCGTTCTATCCTTTGAAACGCCCAGTGATCGGAAGTCGTCGACAGAGGCGGGAGCAGATCGTCGTCCCACGCGAGACCTTCGTCGATCCACGTCCGGATCAAAGCAACTTCCTTGTCGTTGAGCAGGTCGCCCTTCCCTTTCGGCGGCATTCGCTTGTCTGAATCCGCGCCTGCGGAGATTGATGCCAGAAGTCGACTGCCCGCCGCTTTACCCGGCAACGCTAACGGTTCGCCGTTTGTCTCTCCCAGAATCTCGTCCAGCAAATCCAATCGGTAGCCGGCCGTCGAATTGAGTCCCCGATGACACTTGAAACAATTGCGTTCAAGAATCGGGAAGATGTCTTTTCTAAAACTGACAGTCGCTCGTTTTGGCATCACGCGGTTTGGACGCAACTCAGCCGGAATTTCGGCCGCTTCACTCAGCAACTTTTCTGAGATTGGCTCTGCCGTCGGGAATGAGACGCTGTTTTTCGGCAGTCCAAAAAGTCCTTCCCAAGTCTCGGCCACGACCAGATCGTCAACGACAATTCGGTCCGTCGTCTCGGTCTTTCTGCCGGTGGCAAAGCCCAGCCAGTTGACCGTCTTAACTCGACCGCGGCTGTACGTCGCGGCGTGAGGGAGCGTCGGTTTCTGCGGCGCCGGATTCACCCACAAGTCGATCTGGTCGAACGAGCTGCCTGACTGCCCAGTCGATTTCGAGATTCTCGCCACGACCAGAAACGGTCGGTCGCCTGTCAACTCCGTCGGTGCGAAGGAGCTGCTTTCCGGACCGAACCTGACCATGAAGGCGTTTCGATCGTCGCCGTCGACGTGAATCCCGATGTTTGGCACGCCACCGCTGTGAGTCGATGTGTCCCCGCCGTCTGCAGAATCCAACCACAACACAACAAATTCGCCGTCAGCCTGAGGTGCTTTGTCGATTGAAGCTTCGTCGTAGCTGATCAGGAATCGAATGAACAATTCTGATCCGGCAAAAGGCTCAACCAGTTGTCTCCGCAGGGGATTGTTTCGGTCCTTCGTCCCACGGATCT